>PMJE01000022.1 GCA_003157315.1 Myxococcales bacterium
TGAAGACCAATGGGATTGGTGGCAGCACCACTAACCGTCCCAAATGGGCGATCTACAAGAAGCTCTGCGATGTGCTGATCAACCTCGGCGTCTCGCCGACGAACATCGTTCTTTACGACGCCTGTGACGACGCATCGGTCTACTACAACGCCTACATCAGTACCACTGACACAACCAAGATTCGCTCAGCACCAACCAGCGTTAGGGCGGCAGGCATGGGCGGCTTCCAGGCGGTCACCCTTACCAACGCCACTGGTATTTCCGTCGCCGCCGACCTTGCCAGCGGCGCCATTGACATCCTCGTAAATGTCGCGGCATGCAAGATGCACAANNTGAAGAACCATCTCGGCACCTTCACCGACGGTACGAAGGCGCAACACTCGGACAATCTGCACGTTGCTGGCAACGGTACTTCGCCTCCGCCGGCTCCCTTGGCTATCTTCGAGATCAACAAGCATTCCGCCATCCTCGGCGGCAATCCCGTTCGCCAGCAACTGTGCATCGTGGATGCAATTCTGTCCAACGGCGCCAGCGGTCCGGGCGGGGCATGGGACAACCGTACTGACCGTCTCGTCATGGGTACCTTTGCCCCTATCGTGGACTACTTTGCCACGAACAAGATCCTGCTCGACAACACGATCATGAGCACTTCTCCCATGCCAGCGCTGGGCGTGACCAACGCGGCCACCATCGTTCCGATGTTCCTCACGAACTTCGGCTATGCCGAAACCGACACTTTCCAGTGGATTGAATACACTCCTGACAGTCCGCCCCCCCTAGGCGGAAGCACCGGCAGCGCCGGGGGGACCAGCGGCTCTGGAGGCGCCGGCAGCGGCGGGACTAACGCCTCAGGCGGCGCGGCTAGCGGCGGAAACAGTGCAACCAGTGGCGGGCGCGGTGGCGGAAACAACTCCTCAGGCGGCGCGGCCAGCGGCGGAAACAGTGCAACCGGTGGCGCGCGCAGCGGAGGAAACAACTCCACTGGAGGCGCGGCCAGCGGCGGAAACAACGCCACTGGAGGCGCGTCCAGCGGTGGAAACAACTCCACTGGAGGCGCAGCCAGCGGAGGAAACAACTCCACTGGAGGCGCGGCCAGCGGCGGAAACAACGCCACTGGAGGCGCGTCCAGCGGTGGCACCACATCAGGCAGCGGTGGTGCCAGGGCAACCGGCGGTACGACGACTGCGTCGGCATCAGGAGGCTCGGCAACGACAGGCGGAACCACCTCAGGAAACGGCACGGGCGGCAGCAGTGGCAATCCGGGCTCAACGGCTACCCCCGAGAATTCGGGAAGCGGTTGTGATTGTGATGTCGCCGGGGTCGACCGCAGGGCCACCCGTTGGGGTGCGATGCTGGCGTTCGGTGCCGTGGTCGCCGAAAAGCTTCGGCGCCTTGTCAGCAGCGATAACGATCGCTCGTCATAGTCGTAGCAAAGGAACTGCTGCATCCCCTGCTCGCTGCGGGAGATGCAGCAACGTCTGCCTCAGCCAGGCTGCGGTCAGCGACGGTAGCCGCTACTCACAGGCTCGCGTTCACCGTCCGCGATCGCGCCGTCGGCTCTCCTCGCGCTCGACGTGGTCCTCCAGCTTGCGCGCGGCGATCTTCAGCAAAGCCGTGACCCCGGATTGCACCACCGTCTCGAATTCTTTCGCTCCCTGCGCCACAACGTCCCCGCCTTCGAACAACTTGTGCTTCCATGCCGCGCGCGCGGCTCGGCGGCGCTCGCGCTCGCGCCGCTTTTCCTCGCGGCGCCGGTTGCCCAGGATCTTGTCATGGGGGAAGATTACATGCCGGACTTGCAGCGCCAGCAGCGCGCCACTGCCTAGCAGAGGCCAGACGTACCAGGTACCGCCGGTGAAGCGACTGGCGATGAGGTAGAGGAACCCATTCAGGATGGAGTAGCTGACAACCGAGGCCCCAAAGCGCTTGAGCTGCACCGTCCGCTCGGCTGCGATCGCGCGGGACTCAACCTGCCGGGCCAACTCCTGCGTGCGAGCCTGCGCCAGCTCCGCGGTGGCTCGCTCCAAAGCCTCGCGTTCGATCCCAGACTCGGCGGCGATCTCCACTAGCTCGGCGTGACTGAGCACACGTTCATCGATGGCCTGCGCGCCCAGCGCGCGCCTGATGATTTCGTTGACCTCTTCCTGGGTGTATTCGGCTTGCGGGGCGCTCATTGCTAGCCACTAGTGGGGTGGTCCGACGTACTTGATGTCGGGTGCCGGGGGTGTGCTCATGCCGGTGCCGAGATAGTAGTCGGGAAGAGAAGTGCCAAAATTCCGCTGAGCCGATTGTCCCACATTGAGGCGATACATCGGGTTGTGCATCAGGGTGTACAGCCTGCCAGTTGCCGGAATTGTCGTCGTATAGACGCGAATCTCGTTCGGCAAGCCAATAACCAATTCTTCGCGCCAATCGCCCAAGATGTCCGCTATGGTTTGCGTGATTCTGGTCCCCGAGCCGGTCTTCATCAACTCGGTGAGGCTGCAGCTCGCGCCATTCCATTGGTTGATGTGCACACCATCGTTGCCTGAGAATTCGTCAGTTATTGAACGAGTGAAGCCGCCTTCCCACCATATGGGGGCCCAATGGTCGCCCTTGGATGGGCTGGTTCCGTTGCAGATAACCGTGCCATCGTAGTTCAAGAGGTCAT
>PMJE01000165.1 GCA_003157315.1 Myxococcales bacterium
GAGGTCGGCGGTCCAGGTCCCGCCGTCAGGGCCAGTGATGGCAAACAAGAAGGTCGCGGCCACTTCCTTGGCCCTTTCAGGGTGCTGGCGCAAGGCATCCGGGACGCGTTGGTCGAAAAAGTCTTTCACCGAACTTGGCATGGAACCTCAACGGGTGGCTGCGCAGCGGCGGCTGTCAATGTCAGGGCTTGGACGCCGCCTTGTTAGCATAGCGTGCGGCCACCCGGTCGGCGTATCCGTCGNNGCGGATGTCCTCGGTGATGGTGGCGCCAGCGGCCACCACGGCGCGTTTGCCTACCCGCACCGGCGCCACCAGTTGCGTGTCCGAGCCGATGAAAGCGCCGTCTTCGATGATGGTCTGGCGTTTCTCGTAGCCGTTGTAGTTGCACGTGATAGTGCCCGCGCCCACATTGACCCTTTCGCCGATGATGGTGTCACCCAGGTAGGTCAGGTGGTTGGCCTTGCTGCCGCGACCCAGGCGGGTCTTCTTGGTTTCCACGAAGTTGCCCACGTGCACCTCGGGCCCCAGCTCAGTGCCAGGCCGCAGGTGGGCAAACGGACCCACCTTGGCGCCGGGTCCGATGCATGACTGGGTGGCCACCGTGTAAGGCAGGAGAGTGGCGCCCGCGCNNACGTTGCGGCCGATCTCCACATCCTCGTCGATGGCGACACTGGCTTCGACCAATGCCGTCTCGGGATCGCGGAAGGTGGCGTGCTTGCCAAATTGCTCGACGATGCGCCGGCACAGGATCTTTTCGACCGAGACGAGCTGCTGCCGATCGTTGACCCCGGCCATCTCTTCGGTGCTCACCTTGACGGAAACAACGCCGATGCTGGACGCGGCCTTTGCGATGATATCGGTCAGGTACAGCTCGCCTTGTGCGTTGCGGGGCGAGAGCCGCGCGGTGGCCTGACGAAGAAAGGCTGCGGGAGCGGCGTAGATGCCGGCGTTGACCTCGGTGATCCGGCGCTGATCTTCGCTGGCATCCTTGTCCTCAACCACCCCAGCGACGTGGCCGCGGCTGTCGCGGATCACCCGGCCGTAGCCGTGCGGCCGAGCCAGCTCGGCGGTCAAAATGGCCAGCGTGCCCCCTTGGCGCGACTTCTTCACCAGCGCCGTCAGGGTCTCGCGGCTCAACAGAGGCACGTCGCCGTACAGAATCAGAACGGTTCCCNNTCGGTCTGCTCGACCACAGTCACGGTGCCCTGTCCGTGGCGAGCGATGAGCACCTTCTCCACCTCGGCGTGCTGAAAGCCGAGCACAGCCACGATGGGCGAGGCGTGCAGTTCCAGCGCCCGCTCAACCGGATATGAAACCAAGGGCACGCCCAGAAGTTGGTGCAGCATCTTGGCCCGCCCTGAGTACATGCGGGTACCCTTGCCGGCGGCAAGAATCAGGCAGGCCAGGTTAGTTTTTGCTTTCGGTTGGCCGCGACTCACAGGAATCCTCCGATGCATCGTCTACCATCCCACGTCAGAGGCCGCACCTGGGAAAAGCGGGCCGTTGCTGCATCCCGGAATTCGGCGTAGGGGGCCGGGGCGGGGAAGGCAGGGCCCAAAGCGGGGCTCCGTCGAAATAGGGCTCAGCGTAGACAGGCGGGAGCGTGAAGAGCATGTCGATCTCTTCCTTGCCCAACCCACCTCGCGGGCGGTAGCTCGGTCCCCGTTCCGGACCCCTGTTCCGAATCCCAGTGCCTTGGTTGCGAGTCGCAGGGGGATTTGCGGTATACAATCCCTGCCCATGGCTTCCTACGTTCTGGTAGTAGAGAGCAACCCTGCGTTAGCTCGACGCATCAACGAGACGCTCGGCGAGGCCCACTACTCACTCTCGACCGAGGCCGAGCTGGTCTGGGCCCGGCGTACCCTGGCCGTGCGTTCGCCTGACGCCATTATTTTGGACACCACCCTTTCCGACGGTAGTGGCTTCGCCTTGGCCAAGGAAGTTCGGGACAACTCCGCCACCGCTCGGACCCCGATTTTCTTCGTCGCCAGCACCCACCGCGGGGCGAGCCATCAGGCCGAGGCGCAGCGCCGCTTTGCCCCGGCCGAGTACCTTCCCACGCCACTCGACGTCGATCGCTTGCTGGCTCGCTTGCTCGAGACGGTTCCGCCCAGCGCGCCGCCCGAGCAGTCAGCTGTGCCCAACTACCCAGGCACAGCCGCAGCCGATTCAGAGCAGAAGCGCGAGAAGCGCGCAGTGGAAACCACCGCCAAGCACTTCACCGACGGCGAGGCCGAGCTGCACGGATCGCTGGCGCGCCAGCCCTTTGCCCGCGTTTTGCAGCGGGTGTATTCAGCCCGCATGTCCGGCGCGTTGCTGCTCGCGCGCGACAAGACCAAGAAGATCGTCAACTTCGAGGAGGGCTACCCGGTCTCGGTACGTTCCAACATGTTGTCCGAGTGCTTGGGTCAGATCTTGCTGGAACAGCGTCTCATCTCGGCCGAGACGCTGGAGGAGTCGCTGCGCCGAATGAAAGAGACGCATCAGCATCAGGGCGAAGTCCTGGTGGCCATGGGCGCGCTCTCGCCCTACAACCTTTCGCGCGCCCTGATGTTGCAAATGGAATCGAAGCTGCTCGAGATCTTTTCCTGGTCGAGCGGCGATTTCATGTTCAAGAAGGAGATGCCTCGGCAAGACGCGTCCATGCGCCTGGAACGCACGCCTGCAGCTTTGATCTTGGAGGGCATCCGGCGCCACTACGATGCCGAGCGCATCCACAGCGTGTTGGAGCCTCTCTCAGGGAATTACCTGACGCCCAATCCCGACCCGCGGCGACGCCTGCAGGACATCACTTCCGACGCAAACGAGAGGCGCTTCATTGACGGCCTGGATGGTACGGTCAAGCTGGAGGCGGCCTTAGCTTCGTCGCCCATTGCCATCGACCGCGCCCGCCTGCTCCTGGTGGCCATGTGCGAGGCCGGCATGATCGTGGCCACGCGCGCGCCCCTACGTGGGCAAGTGGACGAAGCCCGCCGTACCCCCCGGCCTGTGGATTTGGGCACAAGGAGCATGCCGACCAGCGAACGCAGCCGCGAAGAGCTGGTCGCCCTGCTGGCGGTGATGCGTTCGCAGAGCCACTTCGAGGTGTTGGGGGTCGAGCGGGATGCCACGCCGGCCGAGATAGCGGACGCCTACCAGGCCCTGGCGCGCGACTTCCATCCCGATCTTTTCCGCCTACGCGGCGAAGAAGTGCGGGACGTGGCCCGCCAGATCTTTGAGCGTCTGGAGAAGGCATTTGGGGTGCTGCGCGACAGCGTTTCGCGGCGCAAGTACCTGGCCGAATTGGAACGCACCCCGTTGCCAGCGCCTGCCAACGCGCAGCCCGCCGCCGGATCCGAATCCGCGGCTACCGCAGCCGAACGGGTGTACTTCACGGGTGTGTCGCACCTGCGCGCCCGCCGCTATCCGCAAGCGGCCGAGGCATTTGGCCAGGCCACTGCTCTGGCGCCCAAGCAGGCGAGCTACCGCAGCGCCTTGGGCTGGGCGCTCTATCGTCAGGCGCCGGCTGACTCGCACGCGGTGGCTGCGGGTTTGGCCGAACTGCGCCGATCGGTGGAGTGCGAGCCCACCAATCCCTGGGTGCGAATTTCGCTCGGTCGTTTCTATGCCGAAACCGGGCTGCCCGATGATGCCATCCGTGAGTTCGAGGCAGCGCTGGGCATGAGTCCTGGTCTGGCCGACATCGAAGAAGAAATCCGGCGCCTCAAAGGAGAGACATGATCAAGTCCGAGTTCGCCTGGATGAATGGCAAGCTGTTGCCTTTCGCACAGGCTACCACCCACGTTTCCGCCTTCACGCTCCACTATGGCGTGGCGGTATTCGAAGGCATCCGTTGCTACCAGCGCGACGACGGCCGCAGTGCGGTCTTCCGTTTGCGCGAGCATGTGGATCGGCTGGTCACCTCGGCCAAGATCTGCGACATGGCTATCCCCTACTCGCGCGAGCAGATCGAGGCCGCCTGCCTCGACACCCTNNGCTGGAAGAGGCGTACATCCGGCCGCTGGCCTACCTGGGTGCTGGTTCGTTGGGGCTCGGCTCGCGCGACAACCCGGTTGAGCTGGTCGTCATCGCCTTCCCCTGGGGCGCCTATCTGGGCGCCGAGGCTCATCAACAAGGGGTATCCGCGCCCATCTCTCCACCTACACGCGGGGTCATCTCAACCACACCATGAGCAAAGCCAAGATCTCCGGTCAGTACGTGAATTCCGTGCTGGCCAAGCGCGAGGTGGTGAGCCTGGGGTACGACGAAGCCATCATGCTGGACGCCGCCGGGGCAGTGGCCGAGGGCACGGGCGAAAACATCTTCATGGTCCACCGTGGCCGCCTGTATACCCCGCCACTGTCGATGCCCATCCTGGACGGCATCACGCGCGATGCCGTCATCACGCTGGCGCGCGAGAACCGGATCGAGGTCGTGGAACAGGCTTTCACGCGCGACATGCTGTACGCGGCCACTGAGGTCTTCTTCACCGGCACGGCCTGCGAGGTCACGCCGGTGCGCGAGATCGACAAGATCTCCATCGGCTCCGGCGAGCCGGGTCCCGTCACGCGCAAGCTGCAGGCGGCGTTCACTGCGGCCGCGAAGGGTGTCCCTGCAGCTCATCCAGAGTGGCTGGCGTTTCTGTGATTCACCTATCGTGACTCGGCCCGCTGTCCTCGCTCTGGCCCTCACAGCCCTCGGGTGCGGTGAACTGTTTCCATCGAGCAGCAGCTCGGGTGCCAGCGTGGCTCCCTTGCCTGACATGTCGGCAGCGGTGCGCGCGCTACGCGTGCGCGTGCTGGAGGACATGTCGTTTGTCGCCGAGGGGGACACCGACCCCAGGCTCAACGAGCGGGTCAAGGCCGCGGTGCAGGCCGAGTTGGGCCACGCCGGCCTAACGGTGATGCACAGCCAGGATGGGACGCCTGACATGGACGTTCGTCTGGAGATCAGGGTGACTGCGGCTGTCTACTTTTTGCACGGGCATGTCGCCCTGACTGCCGAGAGCGGCGGCACGGCGGTGGCCATCGCAGCGACCCCCGACGAGTTCCACCGTGACACGGATTTCCCCCTCGTCATGGCCGGCAAAGCAGTGCAAGCCTTGCTTCATTCACCTGAACTGGCGGAATTCGCCGAGAAGAAGAACCCACACCTGGTGGCGGTCCGGCACGAACAACACGCAGCCTCGGTGGAGACGAAGCCCAGCCCGGAGACGGTTGCCATTTCCAAGGAACACTACAACCAAGGCACCCGCCACTTCCAACTCGGCCACTATCAGGACGCTCTGGGCGAGTACGAGGCTGGCTACATGGCGGTGCCTGATCCGGCGTTCCTCTACAACATCGCCCAGTGCCACCGCAAGATGGGCCACGACAAGGAAGCCATTGGCTTCTACAAGAGTTACCTGCGCACCGCCCCCAATTCACCCAACCGGGTCGACGTGCAGAAGCGGATTCGGGAACTGGAGGGCGGCAAGCGCAACTAGTGGTGGTGGTGGAATGTACAGTCGGGGCCGGTTAGGCCAGGCCCCACGTTTTCGCTCGGAAGGCCTGAGTTCGTCGGGTCACTTTCGTTGTGTGCGTAGCTGATGCCGGCGTTGAGTTCCACCGTGGACTGGGGCGTGACGGTAGCACCAGCACAGTCCAGGTAGATGCCGTAGCCGCGGCTGTACGTGAACGAAGAGTGGTCCACCGCGATGTCGGCGGGGGAGTTGCCGTTCTCGAGAATGAGGTCGCCTCCGCCGCTGACGCCGTCGCTGCCAGCATAGGAGATGTCGGCAAAGCTGATCTGTGCCTTGCCGGCAGACCACACCTCCACGCCAACCCAGTCGCCC
>PMJE01000078.1 GCA_003157315.1 Myxococcales bacterium
CTGCTGGAAAGCGAAATGTTCGGGCACGTGAAGGGAGCTTTCACGGGAGCGACGGCCGATCGGTCCGGCCTCTTCGCGGAGGCCGACGGCGGCACCCTGCTACTGGACGAGATTGGCGACATGGCACCTGGGTTACAAGCCAAGCTGTTGCACGTTCTCGAAAGCGGCGTGATTCGTCCGGTCGGCTCGACCAAGGAACGGTCGGTGAATGTGCGAATCCTCGCCGCTACCCACCGGAATCTGCAACAGGCGGTCCGTTCCGGCGGATTCCGAGAGGATCTCTTCTACCGGCTAGACGTGGTGTCCATCGTCGTACCGCCCCTTCGACAACGGAAGGACGACATCCCGGAGTTCATCGCGCATTTTCTGCTGGCTGCCAAGACGCAGTATCCGCAAAGCCCGGTCGAGCGGTTTTCGCCGGAGACTTTGGAGAGACTGTCGCGCCAGCCCTGGCCTGGCAACGTGCGCGAACTGGCGCACACGGTGGAGCGATTGGTGCTTCTTGGTCGCAACGCCGAGATTGGGGTGGGCGACCTGCCCGAGATTCCCAGTGCCACGGGTGGACCGCCAGACTTGGAGTTTTCCGGGAAGATCCTGCCCATTCGCGAACTGCAGTGCCGATATGCTGCCTGGGCGCTGGCCCAGGTGGGCGGACACCGTGGCAAGGCGGCTGAGCAACTCGGGATCGACGCCAAGACGCTGTGGAAATGGCTTGGGCCCCGTGATGACGGACAGGGGGAAGACCCGAGCCGAGTGCACACACCCGATGATGAGAGCGGCAACTAGCGAGACCAGAACGTTTGGCTCCGCCTTTCTGGCGAACCGAGCGGGAAGGGTGCAGATTGTAACTGTTGACGCTTTGGCTCTTCCCTCTCCTGTTCGTATCAACGGCCCCGACCGCACCTGACGCCTCGGCGCCGTCGCAGCCGACCGGGCGAGGTTTCGATTTGCGCTGGAGTCGCGTCGCGACGCCTAAGCCAGGTCCAGCGCGCGCTATCGGTCAGCCNNACCGGTCATCGCAGCCACCAAATTGGGATCGACGCCGACATCTGGTATGGACCTTCGGCCAAGCCCTCTTCCTCGGGCCAGGCGCCCGCGCCGCCCGCAATGGTGGATTTGCGCACCGGCAAGTTGTTGCCCGCCTGGAACAGCCGCGTGGCGCGCTTGATCGAGGTAGCGGCGGCGGATGCAACCGTGGATCGCATTTTCGTTCATCCCGCGATCAAGCGCGCCCTTTGCCAGGACAAGGGCCGAGCTGGCCCCTGGTTGCAGCGGGTNNGCCATGCCGGAGGAGTGCGAGTCGATGCTTGACGAAGAAGGCAGCCCAAAGACGAAAGCGCGCTAGCCAACGAGTTGCGCGCGGGACGGGCAGCCCTGGACGCCCCGCGCGTCCCCACGCCGACGGTGCCCCTTCACGGCATCCAGGAGTTGCAGCGCTGGGAGCTCAGGAAACACGTGTACTGGCTCGGGTAGTCTGGACATTCCTCCGCGACAGTGCACTGGCATTGGTCGATGGGAACGCAGGTACCGTCGTAGCAGGAAACAACTACCCGCGGAACCTGTCCTTGGCCGCAGGTTGGAGGCACCTGGTCGCACACAACGCCACGCGGGTCACAGTTGGTACCGCCCGTGCCGACCGTTGATCCGCCGTCTCTTCCGCCGCTGTCGGTCGATCGGTCTGCGGCAGAGCCGCCCCCGTCGAACGTGCCGTCCGGACCCGAGTTGCCGACGGCCCACCAGGCCCAGTTGCTATAGTCGTCGCAGTTGAGAGTTTGGTACGAGCGAAGGTTGTGAACCGTGAGGTGCTGAAGCTCGCCCGACCCGACCGTCAGGGCGAGGGTGCCGGTTTCACCAGAGGCCAACACGAGGGGCGGATTGGCAGATTGAGGCGTGAACTGGAAGGCGTAGTCGTCGGGAGGGACATCGTTGCCACCACAGCCCTGCCCGATACTGGGATTGGGATTGCAGAACAGTTCCTGTCGCGCTACCGAGAACGGCGCGGGAAATGCCTGATTGACAACCGAGTCCGAGCCTGCCAGCCACAGCGGCGCCACAATCCCGGAAACGCTATCGCTGACTACCAACATTTGCCCGCAGGACCAGCCACCGTAGTACAGCCACCACCACACCGAGACGAGCCGGCCAACTGGCACGGTCAGGGTCAGTCCGGGCGCCGCAACCGAGAATCGATACACGCTCGCGGTGCATCCGGACCCGGCTTCACAAGTGTCTACGCTTAGGTCGGTACCGCTGACCGCGGTGACCCGGCCTGAGATCTCGCTGGTGATCGGCCCGGGCCAGTAAGGCATGGTGGCGCCACCGTCGGATGTGAGTTTCGTAGCGCAGGATTGCGTGCTGCCATTTGGTAGGGTCACACTGAAATTGAAGGCTGGCGGCGCAACCCGACTGTTGACGTTGAGGTACCCACATGAGGCGGGATTGGTCTCGGATGCGGGGTGGACATCTCGCGGAGCAAGGTCTGGTGAAGAGGCGTCCGCCGTCCGCGCATCCGCTCCGCCTGCGCCACCNNTGCCTCCGGCGCCACCCGCACCGCCCGTGCTGACTCCGTCACCGTCCGGGCTGCCAGGGCCAGCATCAGGGCAGCCTTTGCCGATGCGGTCGAGAATGTCGTTCATGAACAACTCAATCGAGGTGAGCGCGGCGTCGTCCTTCTCGCTGATGTTGAGCTCGATGTAGAAGCGGTCGAGATAGGCGTAGGCGGCGTAGGCACTGGCCAGCCCTAGGTCCACCACCGCGTTGGTAAGTCCATTGATGGGCTGCCACGCGGCTGGCTTGGCGAAGTTGAAGATACCCTGGGCATTCGCATCGTTACCCATGTCGTGAAGGGCCACTGTG
>PMJE01000229.1 GCA_003157315.1 Myxococcales bacterium
GGGCAGGTAGAAGACCTTCTTGGGTGGCAGCTTGGAGTCGCGGTTCCACACCCGGATGTAGACGTCCTTGACCTCGCTGTCGTCTGAGGCGGTCGCCTTGATGTGTACCGTGTTGCCCGGCACCACCGTGGGTGCCGCGACGGTCAGCACGGGCGGGGTCACCTGCCACTTGGGAACAAAGCTGCCGTGGACCGAACCGCCCGGCGCGACCTCCGCCGCAGCCACGAACGCCGGCCGACCGCTCTCGATCTCCACCCGGTAAAAGGCGCCGATGCGGCCGGTGCTCTTCCACGCGGTTCCCTTGGGGGCATAGCCCACGACCAGCGCATTGTCGGTCGGCGCTTGGCGCAGGACAGCCTCGGAACGCGTGATGGTGACCGGCTGTTCCTCGGCCGAAGGGGCTACGCCGGCCGGCGCCAGCTTGACCTTGATCTTGTCAGTCACCGATTCGCCGAGAACCGTGTCGGCCACCACCAGATCAAGCTGGTACTCGTCCCCGCGATAGTCCGACCCGACCTCATAGACGAAAGTGAACGTCCGGCTAGCCCCCGGGGCCAGTTCCTTGGTTTCGAAACGACCGGAGCTGATCAGGATGCCTTCCTGCCCGGAACCGTTGCGCAAGATAGCCTCGGTGCGCAGGGCCGCGCCCTGCCCGATATTCTTCACCTTCACCAGGGTGCGCACACGCTCGCCCCTCTGCACCTGGCCGTCGCGATTTCCGGCCACGTCGTCGATGGTTTGGTAGCTGTACGCAAACAGAGGGTGGGCTTTGCCCTCGATGTTGAGAGTCATCTCGGGGCTGTTGGCCTTGAGCGTCCCCTGTCCGGACATTTCGGCCCGGATGACGTCGGTGCGAGTAAGGCTGCTCTTGGGCGCTTTCACGGTCAGGTCGTAGGTCTTGCTGCTGCCGGGAGCGATCTTGCCAAAGACCATCTCGTTCTCGTCGAAGAGCGAGTTGTCGCTCCTCAGCACCGCGCGCAGCCGGTAAACCGCAGTGGTCCCTACGTTCTTCACCGTGCCTCGGATCTTGATTGTGCCGCCCGCCTTGACCTTGGCCTCGCCGGCAGCCGGCGCCAGAGTCACCTGGATCTCGCCCAGCCCTTCGTTGCCTGGGCCGCTGCTCCAGTCCACCCCCAGCTTTTCCAATGCGGCCGCCAGGCGCTTGTCCTCGTCGGCGCGAACCTTGTCAAACAGCGCCCTGCTCGAGTTCACCAAATCCTGCCGCCGTGTCGCGCGCGCCTGGGCGAGCAGGTCGCGGGCCAGCGTGATGGGAAAATCGATGCGATCCTCCTCGGGCTCTGCGGCGTCGCTCTCGTCGTCATCAAGTGAATTGGTGTCGATCTCATCCAGGTCCTGCTTGCGTCGCAGCTCAGCGGCTGACGGCACATAGAGGTAGGAGACCACCTCCTCGGGCCTGGTGTCCTTGCGCACGCTCGGGCTCACCAGGTGCCACTCGTAGTCGGATTCCTGGCGCCGTCGCGTGGAACTTTGCAGGTTTATCCACGCCTCGTCGTTGGTCTTTTCCACCCGCATGCGGACCAGCTCCACGTCGGGTGTCACGCCCACGCCCTGGATGGAGGTATCCCCTGGGGTCAGGTACTGCGCCGTCGTCAACTTGAGCCCCAGCTTGTCGTCGTCGGGCTTGTCGCCGAAAGGCACGGGTGACGGGATGTCGAACAGCATCTGCACCGAGCCCTTGCCGAAGGTGGTCTCGCCGATGACCACCCCGCGGTCCAGGTTCTTGATGGCGCCGGCGACGATTTCCGAGGCACTGGCCGAATTCTGGCTGACCAGGACCGCCAGGGGAACCTTCGTGTCGCCATTGCGGGTGGCGTGCTCGTCCTTGCGTTGGGCCCCGCCCACCCCGACCATGGACACGATGACGCCCGACTCGATGAAGGCATCAGCCACCTTTTGCGCTTGGTCGTACAGCCCGCCGGGATTGCCCCGCAGATCCATGATGATGCCCTTGACCTTCTCCCGGTCGAAAAAGGCCAAAGCCCGGTTGAGGTCGCTCTCGGTGTTGGCGGAAAAACTGATCACGCGGAAGTAGCCGATCTTGGCAGCGGGCTGCCCGCCCGCCGCGGGAACCGTCAGCACGCGCGGCGGCGGGTCGATGGCGGGCGGGTGGATGAAATCGCGGACGATGGTGAACTTCTTCGCTGGCGGGGTATTGGCCCGGTCGATGTAGACATCCACCGGAGCGCCCGGATCGCCGCGCAGCCGGTCTACCGCCTCTTGCAGCGTCATATTGATGGTGGACTCGTTGTTGATGCGGACGATGTGGTCTTTGGGCCTGAGCCCGGCGCGCATGGCCGGGGTGTCCGGCATGGGCTTCTTGACCAAGATGCGCCCCTTGCGGTCCATTTCGATGACGATCCCCAGACCGCCGAACTTGCCCTGCGTGGTGGTGCGCATGTCCTTGTAGCTGTCCACGTCGAGCAAAACCGAGTGCGGATCCAAGGTGTAGAGCATGCCGTTGGTAGCCGTCATCTCGATCTCGACCAGGTGGCGGGCCAAATCCTTGGCCGCCACCGGCTGCAAGCGCGGTTGGATAAAACGAAAGATGTCCTGCAGCGTGCTGCGCAGGGTCCAGGGCGAGTCCACCCGCTCGACCGGGAAGGTCTTCTGCTCGCCGTTCACCCGCACGGTGACCTGCTTGGGATCCTGCTCAGGAAATCGGTCGACCAAGATTTCCGGCACGTCCCGCTGCAGGAAGTCGAGCGCACCCACCAGCATGCGCCTGGGATCGAGGCGCGTCTTGTCGAAGTACTGGTTGTTTACGTAGTAAAGAGTCTTGGTGAAGATCTGGGCCTGCGCCAAATCGTAGCTGGCACTGCCCGCGTGGACCGCGGCAGACAGCGAGGCATTGGTGCCGAGCTGCAGGTCATCGCCACGGCGTGAAATGGTGAGAAACAGGGCGAGGCTGCAGGCCCCCAGAAGGATGAGTGTTTTGCGTAGGCGTCGCATGAATGACTCCGGTTGTGTCGGAGAAGAGGAACTTGGATCGTCGAGGAGATCCATCTTGTGGCCGAATCATAGCAAGACAGAAGCGCGCCGTCGTGCGAGGATTGGCAACGCGACCTGGCCGCTGCGGTTTGCAGCGCTTGCGGACATGTCGGCACCCATGCAATGGATAGGCTGTTGACCGAATCTCACTCAGGTACGCTCTACGTCGTGGCCTCGCCCATCGGCCACGCACAAGATCTTTCGCCCCGCGCGCTGGAAACCCTGCGCACGGCCGACCTGGTACTGGCCGAAGACACACGTTCGGCGCGCAAGCTGCTCGACGGTCACGGGATCGACCGTCGCACGCAGTCGTGCTTCGATGCCAACGAGCCGGCGCGTGCCACGCAAGCAGCGGCCTTGCTGCGTTCGGGCGCCAGCATCGCGCTGCTTTCCGAGGCGGGAACTCCGACCGTGTCCGATCCAGGCTACCGGGTCGTGCGCGCGGCCATTGCCGCGGGTGCTCGGGTGGTGCCCGTGCCCGGGCCCTCGGCGGTGCTGGCCGCGCTGGTGGGTTCCGGCCTGCCCACCGACCGGTTCTTCTTTGTGGGCTTTCCCCCGCGCAAGGCAGGCGCGCGCCAGGGCCTGTTGGCTCAGCTTCGTTCGCTTCCCGCCACGCTGGTCTTCTTCGAATCGCCCCATCGAATCGGGGCCACCCTGGTCGACCTGGTCGCCGTCCTGGGCAAGGACAGGCCCGCCTGTCTAGCGCGCGAGCTGACCAAGACGCATGAAGAGTTCGCGCGCGGCACGCTGGCCGAGTTGGCATCCCGCTACGCGAGTGAGCGTCCCTTGGGTGAAGTGACCCTGGTGGTGGGGGGCGCCTCCGCGCAGGAACCGGAAGGCGACGGGCACTGCGACGAGGAGGTGCGCGGGCGTGCGCGGGCGCTTCTCGCCTCGGGAATGTCAGCGCGCGATGCTGCCGACGCTTTGGCCAGCGAAACCGGCCGCCCACGGCGCGAAACCTATAGGCTGGTGCTAGATCTGCGCGCGCGGGAGTAGGTAAGCGGCGGCGGTGACGGTGGCATCTCAAATACACCCGATCCCCAAAGCGGCAAGCTGGCGCGAGGCCGCCGCGGCCCAGCCCCGGTTGGCCAGAGGACTGGCCGGGCTGGGATGCAGGATGGTACCCACCACGACGTCGAAGCCGTGCAGGGCGGTGCAGGCGCGCTTGCCGGCAAAACTGCCCACCCCCACGACGTGAGTCGGTTGCATGGCTTCCACCAGCCGCCGCAATGCCTCGTCGCAGGCAGCAAAGAGCGGCGCTTGCTCGTGCGCGGGCAATTTGTCCGGCGTTCGGTTGCGGCCGCTCGTTTCGAAGAACGCCAGCGGGCAGTAGTTCGCGACGAAGAACCTCGCGAAGAACCTGGCCGGCGTCACAAACCGATCGCGTGCCCAGCCCCACAGACGAGTGCCGCTCACTTCGCTGCGTGGGCAACCGAAGCCCACGACTGGGCGTTTTGGGTGCTCACGATCGGGCTTGCCGACTGGCCCTTGCACACCCAGCCAGTCGCGCACCATGCTCACGTCGCCGAACGGTATTCCGGTCTGCACCATGCCGAACGGACCTGGATTCATGCCGAGAAGCACCACGGGCCGAGGCGGTTGACCATAGCGCCGAAGATAGGCCTCGTGCGGCGCTGCCGCGTATTCGAGGGGAAGGTACACGTGGCTGACTGGCGCAGAGAAGCGAAGGCCACCCACCTGGCGCGCAAGCTCACGGCTGATCGAAATGAGTGGGGTGGTCATCAGCGAGGGCGACACTGTACCGCACGCCCTCGCCTTCTGCGCCTCGCTGACCAATTGGAGCCACTGCGTTACGCGGCAAGTGTTCTTGGCCGTGCCCGGCTGCAGAAATTCGTTGCGATCGCATGCAGGCCCTTCCCTCGACTGGCGGCGTGTGGTTAATATCCTTCTTGCCATGACGCGCTCCAGCCTCAGGATCCAAACGGTATGCTTCGGCGTGATCGCGGCGCTGGCCTTTGCCACCGCTGTCCCCGCCTGGGCACAGGAAGAACCATCCTCCGAGTACGTGGACCCGACCATCGTCAAGGATGAACCCCCGGAGGGCGTCAAGAATCTTGGCGCTGAGCAGGCGGTGACCCAGAAGAAGTGGGAGTACGCCAATCCGCCGGTATACAAGAAGTGGTATTTCTGGGCGGGAACCGTGNNCTGCACGACCACCGGCTCCAAGTTGATTCCGCTGAACTGCTACGGAGACGGGAGGTAGCCATGACCGGTCTGCGGCGCGTAGTCTGCCTCCTGGGATCGACAGCAACCCTGGTTTTGTTGGCCAGCGGTTGCGATCCCTACACCTACTTCAACGTCAATGTCACCATGGACCCCAACACTCCCGATCAAACGAGGAGAGAAATATACCGCTGCACAGCCTACGTCTTGGCTGATGGCAAGCAGATCGAAGGCGGCCAGATTCTGATGCAGATCAATGGCACCGAAGCCTGCAGGACGCCCTATGCAGGTACCGACATCAATAATCCCCAGAACATCACTTACGATATCGGAACCATGGACTACAGCACGGCGCGAAGCAGTGGCACGATAAAGTTCGTCGTCGACATGATAGAAGTGAATTCTCCAAACGGGATCACGGCACAGGGTTCCGCGCAAGGGAATGTGAACCCAGGGCAGGTGCTCACTTTGAATCTTATGGCTTCACCGTGCCAGGAGATATGCAGTCAAGGCACTAAGTCGTGTCCGGTAGATACCTGTGACTTCAAGTAATTGGGAGGGAACTTGCGACCGGTGGGCCTCGTGAGCTGCTCAACCTCGAATTCCTCGGGAACCGATATCTGCTACGACGGACTTCTGGGAACTGGCCTCCGCAGTTGAAGGTCTGACTAGGTCGCCGCCTTCGGCTTGGTGATGTCAGGCGGTCGCCCGTAGCGGGGCACGCTGGTTTCGAGATCGTCGTGCTCGCCACGTGCCAAGCGCGCCAGAGCGAGCCGGCCCACGGCCCGGGCGCTGGGACCCGTGACTTGAACCCGCACGGCGTTGCCGCCGAGCCGTGCGCGAAGGATCTCAAGGTAGCGGTCCGCGCCGTTGCCGCCGGCCACGATCGCTACGCCCGCAGCCTGCGCCTGCGCCAGTCGGCAGAGTTCGTCGGGTGGCAACGCGAGTTCGTCGGACCCGATTGGCGTGGGCACTTCACCAGTCACGCGATACAGGCAGCCATACACTTGGCCCTTGCCCGCGTCGATGCAGGGGAGAACCAGTGCCTCGACGAGTCGCGTGGGGAGCCCGCCGG
>PMJE01000499.1 GCA_003157315.1 Myxococcales bacterium
GGCTGACCGTGGGCGACGAAGAAGACCTGCGCGCCTTCTATGCGATGGTCACCGAGCGGCTGGGCAAGCCGGCGCAGGTGAACTAACCACCTGCGGTGGGGCAGACGCCGCTTGCGCGGCAGGTTCTGCGCGGGCATCCGGCTTTGTGCGACAATATCCACTGAGATAGCGTGGCGGAGCAAGCGCGGCGCGCGGAGGATGAATCAATGGGCGATCTATTGCAACCGTGGCATCTGGTAGTGCTGGGTGTAGTGGCGTTCCTGCTGTTTGGCGCCAAGCGGCTGCCGGAGTTGGGCTAAGGATTGGGCGAAGGCCTGAAGGGCTTCAAGGAAGGCATCAAGGGCGTAACCGACCCCCCGCCGGCCGCGCCGCCTGTACAGCAACAGAGCGTGGCTCCGCCGCCGCCCCCCTCGACGCCGGTCGAGCCTAAATAAAGTACTTCGAGCCTAACGAGCTCCGGGCCGGGTTTTCATACCGTCTAGTCAGCCTTGCCGGAGTCGTGCAAATCGATTGATAAAAATGGAATGGCCTGTGTTCTTGCACAGGCCATTCGTGTCTTTACCGGATGAACAGGCACGCATCGACCAGCTCTAGCCCGCATTTCTCACCAGGGGTAAGGTTGCAGTCGAGGGCGCGAGCAGAAAAGAGTGGCAAAAGGCCGCATTTTCATGGCATAACTACGTTGTCGAAGCGTAGTTGATTGCCCTGAAAAGGAGCGGCCTTTGATGACAGAGTGTAAACAAGAAACGTTCGGATTTACAGCTTATTTTTCGCGCCGCGTGGAAGCCGGGTTTACGGCTGGCCGCGTGTCGAGCGACGGGGGGTCGCTGCTGTTGCGCGAGGTGGACCGCAAGATCAACCTTCTGGGGCGGCTGGGGGGCTGCTTCAGCGACGGCCGCCAGCCGCTGCTGGTCAA
The DNA here is from genome assembly GCA_003157315.1 of Myxococcales bacterium. The sequence continues at coordinate 917 of PMJE01000499.1, forward strand.
GCATCGACTGCCGGAGATGCTGGCACAACGCATCTACGGGCTGACGCTGGGCTATGAAGACCTCAACGACCACGAGCAGTTGCGCAACGATCCGCTGCTGGCGTTGCTCAGCGGCAAGCGCGACTTGGAAGAACCGCTGGCCGGCAAGAGCACGCTGAACCGTCTGGAGTTGGTTGGCCGCAGCGGCCGCTATCACAAGATCGGCTACTCGGCCGAATCTCTGGACCGGTTGCTGGGCGATCTTTATCTGGAGTCGCACAGCACACCGCCGGCCGAGATCGTGCTCGACCTGGACGCGACCGATATCCCGCTTTATGGCCATCAGCCGGAGCGCTTCTTCCACGGCTACTACGACAGCTATTGCTACCTGCCGCTGTATATCTTTGCGGACGATCAGTTACTGTGCGCACGGCTGCGGGCGGCCAACCAGGACGCGGCTGCCGGAGCGGTGGAGGAAGTGAGCCGCATCGTCTCCCAGGTGCGTGAGCGCTGGCCCAGGACGAGGATCGTGTTGCGGGCCGACTCCGGCTTTTGCCGCGAAGAGTTGATGGGTTGGTGCGAGACCAACCGGGTCGATTACGTGTTCGGCTTGGCGCGCAACCAGCGGCTGCAGAAGATCGTCGGCGCCCAGATGCAGCAGGCGCGTGTCCTGCATCAGATCACCGGCAAGGCGGCGCGCGTCTTCACCGAGTTCACTTACCGCACGCACAAGAGCTGGTCGCGTCCGCGCCGCGTAGTCGCTAAGGCGGAGTACCTCGACAAGGGCGAGAACCCGCGCTTCGTAGTCACTTCGCTCACGGCTGAGCAGTGGGCCGCGCAGCCGCTCTACGAGAAGTTCTACTGCGCCCGCGGGGAGATGGAAAACCGCATCAAGGAACAAATGTGCCTGTTCGCCGACCGGCTCTCGACAGACGAGATGCAAGGCAATCAGCTCAGGCTTTACTTCTCCGCGTTGGCCTACACGCTGATGGAAGCGTTGCGCCGCCTGGGGCTGAAGGGTACCGCGTGGGCCCACGCGCAGGTGGATACCATCCGCCTCAAACTGCTCAAGATCGGCGCCATCGTGCGCATCAGTGTGCGGCGCGTCTCGCTCCAGCTCAGCTCGGCCTATCCATGGAAAGACCTTTATACACATGCCTTCCGCGCCCTGCGCTGTTGATACCCGATGCGGTCGGCCCAATCCACCTTCCACCCTGGTCACCCGCCTGGCGGAGCCATGCGCAAATGCCACGCTACAAGGCTGCAAAAAGCCCGTCGCCTGCTAGAAACTGCCCTCGCCTGTCAACACCACCACCCAAATGCACAAAAACGGCCTCGAAAAACACTCCCGCGACTCTCCGAGTCAGGGCCTGTGAGAAATGCGGGCTAGGATGAAATCTTTGATCATTGCGCTCTGTGTTGTCTTTCCATTTGGCGCTGTGTGCGCGCAGACGTCCGTCTGGCAACCATCGCCGGGGCATACCCAATTGCCGATATGGCTGGGAGCAGCTCCCGATGCGCGGCCTGTTACGAGGCCGGAGACCGCTAAGACGACGGGGAAAGAGTCGCTAGTTGCCGGTAAGCCGTGGGTTTACGTGGAAAACGTCTCGCAGCCCACGATGACGGTCTACGCGCCAACGGGAAAGAATACGGGCG
>PMJE01000582.1 GCA_003157315.1 Myxococcales bacterium
CCCAGTTTCTCGTCGCCGGATAGTCTCTCGACCGACGTGATCTTTCCCTCGCTGTCGATGGCGAGGCGCAAGCGCAAGGGACTGGCCATCTGTGCGGCCGTGCAGGGCTCGGTCCGCGGTCCCCGTTGAATCACGGCTACCGCCGCGCGCAGATCTCCCACCTCGCGGTCACTCTCCGGCGTCGCCTCAAGCCTGCAGGTCGCCTTCGCTGCCGCACCGTGGGCGTGGGCGCCCGGTTCATTTCGGTCACGCCCGCGTCGCCTCTGCTCGGGTTCCTCTTCGGGCAGGCCGGCGAGCGGGTCGGGTGGCACCTGCCGGCGGTCGCGGATGAGACCCGTCGACCGCGTTCCGGTCGCCCGGTCGGCCTGCGCGGCAAGGGGTGGCGAACCTCCCGCGCAAAGGAACGTGGCAAGGCAGAGCACGACTTCCTCAAACCGATGCGCGCGTTGCATGGCGGGCCTCCTGCCCCCGGCGTGGTGGCGGCTCGACCAGGGGACCTACGCTCTTGAACGCGCGACCGGGAGAGAGGATCTACGAGCTGGGCTTCACCCGTCGGCGTAGATCTTCGATCTCAGCGTCGATGCGTGCCACGCGCCGCCCGACCAGCGCAACGTAGACGAACACCGCACCCCAAATGAAACCATAGGCCAGGGCAACGTAGGTCATGGTGACTTTCCTTCCGCATCCTCGATGACAATCGCCAGTTCCACCAGCCGCGTCTGGCTGTGTTCGGCGCGCATTCGCAAGGCCAGAAGCACGCCCCACAGGGCGCTGAAGATGGCCAGCGAAAAGAAGAACGGCAACCGCATGCCAGGGGCCAGGGAAGACACCGTCCTGGTGTTGGGGTGTAGCCCGCGCCACAGGTTGACGCTGATGTAAACCAGCGGCACGTCCGCCGCTGCGAACAAGGCCATGGCCGCGGCCAGCCGCCGGCCGCCGGCGCCGCCATAGCGTCGCGCCAGACCATACGCAATCAGCATCAGCCAAAGCAGCAGCGACGAAGTGAGGCGCACGTCCCAGGTCCAGAACACGCCCCAGGCTGCCCGCGCCCAAAGCGGACCGGTCACCATCACGCACAGGCCGAACAGCACGCCCAACTCGGCACTGCACAGGGCCAGACGATCTCCGCGTTCCGACCCGGCAAACAAGTACGCCAGGCTGCCCCCCGCGCACACGAAAGTGGACAGCATGAGCAGCCAGGCGCAGGGCACGTGAAAGTAGAAGATCTTCTGCACGATGCCCATGGTCTTCTCCAGCGGCGCGTTCGCGACCAACCAGGGCGCGACGAAGAACCCGTGCATTGTGAGCAAGAGGCCGACCAGAAAGCGAACGCGGGAGCCACGGGCCGAAGGCATACGCGAAAGCATAGCTCACTCTCCCATGACGACAGGTTCGAAAGACCACAGCCCGACCACCACAAACACCACGTCCAGGGCGACCAAAAAGCGTGTCCAGAAGAGCGCGGGATCGAGATCAGGAACCGCGGGGTCAAGCAAATACGCCGTCGCGCGACTGGCCGCCAGCAGCACCGGGATCACGATGGGGAAAAGCAGCGCGCCCAGCAGCGCATCACGGCTGCGGGCACGCAGAAGTGCGGCGGAGAAGATCACACCCACCGAACAGAAGCCGATCGTCCCCAACCCAAGCAGCAGGCCCAGCCAAAGCGCGTGCGGCCAAATGGCGGCGGAAAAGAGCGCCGCAAGCAACGGCGCCAACAACACTTCCACCAGGAACATGATGGCCGCGCTGGCCGCCAGCTTGCCGGCATAGATCGCCGAGCGCGGAACCGGGGATAACAGAAGTGAACGGATGGCCTCGCTTTCCCGCTCGCGGTCAAAGGTGCGCGACAGCGCCACAGTGCCCGAGAACAGCACCGCGACCCACAGAATGCCGGCGACTGCGTCGGGAGCAACTGTGCCTTCTTGCCCAGAAATGAAAGCGAAAGAAAACACCAACACCACCAGCGCAGCCATGAANNTCGCGCGCGTCTCGTCGCGTGCCACGCGGCCGCGACGAAGCACCACTACATGGGTGGCGACGGCAGCAGCCGCCGTGAGATCATGGGTCACCAGCACGACCAGCCGGCCGGCCTCACGCTCGCGTTGCAGCTCGCCTGCCAGCCACGCTGCGCCCGCAGGGTCGAGCGCAGAGCCTGGCTCGTCAAACAGCAAGATCTCCGGCTGGTGGAGCAAGGCACGCGCCAACGCCAGTCGTTGCAGCATCCCGCGCGAGAAGGTGCGCGTGGCAGCTTCGCGCCGGACACTCTCCAGCCCCACGCGCACCAACATCTCGGCGATGCGGCGCTCGGCACTTGCGAGCCCGTAGAGCGAGGCAAACAGGCGCAGGTTCTGTCGGGCGGAGAGATCCCCGTACACACCCGGCTCGTGACCCACGTAGCCGATGCTGGCGCGCGTGGGGCTGTGGCGCGAGAGTTCTTCATCGCCCAGCGTGATGCGGCCCTGCGACGGTTGCGACAGCGTGGAAAGCAGGCCGAGCAGGGTGGACTTGCCGGCACCATTGGGGCCAAGAACCGCCGCCACCTGACCAGGAACAAAGACCAGCGACACGTCGGCGAGCGCTCGCTGCCGGCCGAAGGTCTTGCCCACGTGCTCCAGGCGCAGCACACGCTCGCTCATGGGTTCACGCGGACTTCCCGGCAGGGCTCGCGCCATCACTGTCGCCGGCCGGCTCGCCATCCACCGCCGCGATCGCAGCCACCAGCTCGGCCCGCCGCTGGGTGAGCTGCGCATCGTCGGCTCCAGTGCTCCGCCGCGCCCGTTCCACTTCGACCAACTCGGCAAAGAGTTGATCGCGTGGACTACCGAAATCCTTGCGTTTGAGCTGTCCCTCGACCTTGGGACGGCGCAGGCCGAGCAGGGTCGCGAAGACCAGCGCCACAACCAGCGCCGTCGCGATCGTCTTGCCCAGACTTGCGTGCGTGGGCAGGCCGGAGATGGTGATGCTGAGCACGCCATTGCGGGGCACGCTGGCAAGTTGGAAGATCTGGACTCGCCCTCCTCGATCGTCCGCCTGGGCAGGCATGGCCTGCAGACCTGGCGCGCTGAGGGTCAGGTGACGGATTTCCGGCAGCATGACCACCGGGCTTTCCATACCGAGCGGCATGGGCTGGCGGAGCGTGATGCGGCTTTGCTCGGCAGTGGGGAAGAAGAACCCAAACCGGGCCTGCACCGGAATCCCAGCAAAACTTGCCGGCGGAATCGCGTCTCGCACGAGCATGCTCGAGCCTTCCTGCAGTTCCAGACGCGCGCCGCCCTCGATGGCCTCCACGGTGTTCGCCCCCGTGGGAAGGGGAATGGGAATACCACCTTGGCCAGCCCTGAAGACCCGGTCGGACGTGTTTTCCAATACCAAATTCTCTAAAACGGCCAACGCGTCTTCGCGCAGATCAATGAGCAGCTTGGATGAGCTGGACACCTGCAGGACCGACGGGTCGCTGGTCTGGCCTGGCACGCGCAGCTCACCGGCGGCGCCACGATCGCCCGACAGGTGAATGCGATCGCTGCCCAGACGCACACCGTCGCGATCGATGCTGGCGAGGTATTCGTGCGAGTCGCCGGTTTCGAGTCCCTGAAAGCGGACCAACCCGTCCTTGTCGGATTTGCTGACCACGAACGCCATGGCCTCTCGCCCGCCGGTGTCGTGCTCCAACTTCACTTCCTCGCCCGCGATAGGTGCGCCAGCGGGGTCGACCAGGCGCAGCTGCAAGATTCCTGCGGCCAGGCCGTCCTTTTCAGCCACAGCGCCCGCGAGCGCGCGAACCGCCGCATTGGCCAGGTTGCCGCCGTGCCCGGCCGCGCTTGCGTGGGGATTGGCCGGCGCGTCTGTTTCTTCGCCCTCTGCTTCGCGAGAGATGAGCATGAGACGCGCGCCGCCCTGGGCGGGAATGGCAAAAACTGCGGTTTCCAGTTGCTCGCCGTCGACCACGGCTTGCGCAGAAAACTTGGCGCCTACCGGAAGATCGGAAAAGGTCGCGCGACCATCAGATTTGGTCGTTTCCGTCAGCTTGCCCGCCTTGCCACCTGGAGTGGTGACCGTGGCCACCACCTCGACGCCCACCGCGGCGTTGGACAGCGAGCCGCGCCCCACCCGCACGGTCACTGTGCCCGCCGGCAAGTCGCCGACCAGCAGGGGCCGCGCCACCATGGCTTGCGTGTCGGGTGGTCGCGCTGGCGACTGCGCCACCGCGGTCCGGGCGAAAAGCAGCAACACCGGAACACAGCACCACCGCTTCATTCCGTCGCCTCCGTGCCGGCAGCCAGGCGAGCGCGCAGTTCTTCCTCGATCAGAGCGCGGCGTTCTGCGCTGGTGATGGCTTCCTGTCGCAGCAGCGGATCCAACACGCGGTACACAGCCAGCGCAGTCAGGCCAAGGCCAAGTCCGCCCAGACCAAGCACCAGCANNCTGCACCCAGCAAGGTGATGGTCACGCTGCCGAAGGAAAAGTGAGCGCGTGACACGGCGGGGACCGATCGGCCATCGGGCAGAAGCACGAGCCCGGTCGCCGCGGCCATGAGTAGAAAGCCCAGCCACATCCAGTCGACCAGCGGGTTGCTGACCAGCTTGAGCGCCGCCGTGCCCCCGTCCACATCGTGCTTGCCCATGGTGATATAGAGGTCTTCCGCCAGGCCGCGCAGGATGGCAACCTCGGTGGCCGGCTCCTCGGGCCGCTTGTTGTAGTACCAGCGCGCCGGGAGCAACTGGCCCGCGGGCTTGCCGTCGAGCAGGACGGTGAGCTCGGCGGTGACCATACTCTTTTGCAGATCCTCGGTCTGCGAAAACCCGTCGAATCGGATGCCGTACTTGCCAAAGCTGCGAGTCTGGCCGACGGAAAATACCACCGATTGCTCGCGGGAAAAGGCCTGACCGGCGAATCCCAGGAACATGAGCGCGATGCCGAGATGGACCAGATAGCCGGCATAGGGGCGACGGACACGGAGAAGCAGCGCCGCCAGCGCCGCCAGCGGCCCCTGGCCCGTGCTGCGTCTGCGGCTGTGCAAGCCACGGCCGATCTCCTGCACCACTGCTGCCGCGATGAAGCCCGACAACCCGAGGCAGAGCAGCGCAGCCTTGGACGAGCCCAGACCACCGGCGATACAGACCCCGGCGGCGACGATTCCCGTGAGCAGCGGGGCAATCAGGCGGCGGCGCAGCTCAGGCAGCGCGGTTCGACGCCACGCCAGGATGGAGCAGAGCCCGGTGAGCAGCAAGAGCGCGATCCCGATGGGCACCATCCAGCGGTTGAAGAAGGGAGCCCCCACGCTGATACGTTCGCGGCTCACCGTCTCGGACAGGGTGGGGAACATGGTGGCGAAC
>PMJE01000365.1:0-144 GCA_003157315.1 Myxococcales bacterium
GTGGGCCATGTGGCGCAGGTGCCGGAGTTCAAGCCAGGGCGCACGGTACGCGAGACAATCCTGGAGGGTGCAGCAGGCATCACCGATCACGACCTCGGCTGGAGGGCAGCGGCGCGCGCTGACGAGCTGATCTCGCGGCTGGAT
>PMJE01000365.1:195-2907 GCA_003157315.1 Myxococcales bacterium
TTCCTGCAGCGGGTGGCCAATCGCATTCTGGAACTCGACCGGCGCAACGCGGGCGGGCTGCTTTCGATTGACGGTGACTACGCCACTTTCATCGAACGCAAGGCTGATCTGATGGCTGCGCAAGAGCGGCGCGAGGCATCGTTACGCAATACCCTGCGCCGCGAGACCGAGTGGCTGCGCGCGGGCGCGCCGGCCCGCACCACCAAGCAGCAGGCGCGCATCCAGCGCGCCGAGGTGCTGGCCGGCGAGGTCGACGAGTTGGCCACGCGCAACCTCGTGCGCACGGCGGACATCGATTTTGCCGGCACCGGCCGCAACCCGCGCCGCTTGATTGAAGCGCGCGGGATTGCCAAATCGTACGGCGACAAGATCGTCTTCAAGGGACTGGACCTGTTTGTGGGGCCGGGCAGCCGGGTGGGACTCATCGGTCCCAACGGCTGCGGCAAGTCGACCTTGCTGCGCGTGCTGGTGGGCGACGAGCCGCCCGACGCCGGTACGATCCTGCGCGCCGACGGCCTGCAGGTGGCGTATTTTGCCCAGCACCGCGAGGCCCTCAATCCTAGCCTCAATGTGGTGGACACACTTTGCCCGGGCGGTGATCACGTCACTTTCCGCGGCGCGCGGATTCACGTCAGCGGCTACCTGGCGCGCTTCCTGTTTCGCAGTGAGCACGCCAAGCTGGCAGTTGGCCAGCTTTCGGGCGGCGAGCAGAGCCGCCTGGCCATCGCGCGCCTGATGTTGCGACCCGCGAACGTGCTGGTGCTGGACGAGCCCACCAATGATCTGGATATGGACACGCTGCAGGTGCTAGAGGACTCGCTGCTGGGCTTTGACGGCGCAGTCCTGCTGGTGACCCACGATCGCTACTTTCTCGACCGGGTGACCAACAAACTGCTCGCCTTTCACACCCGGCCGGGCGCGCAGGGACGCATCAGCGCCATGGTGGGCCTTGCGCAATGGGAGGCATGGTACGCCGAGGAGGCGGAGGCCACCGCCGGTGCGAATATCGCTGGTCCCAAGACGCCTGCGGCGGACAGTGCGCCGGCACCGCGCCGCAAGCTCAGCTACATTGACCAGCGCGAATGGGACAGCATCGAGGCTCGCATTGCCGAGGCCGAGGCCAGCCTGGGCGCGCTACGGGCCGAGCAAGACAGCCCCGAGGTTGCCAGCAACCACAGCCGCCTGGTCGAACTGGAAGCCGAGATCGTTGCCGCCAAGGCCGAAGTCGATCGCCTGTACGCCCGCTGGGCCGAACTGGAGTCGTTGCTTCCGCGGTAGAGTCGCATCAGCTTGCCCTAGTCCACAACTTAGTCCATCATTCAGGGCGTGATGGCTACGGCATCAGGCGCCTGGCCCCGTGAGCGACCCTACCTCCGGAGCTGCGCTTCATGAACTTTGCCCGCGCCCAGGTCGACGAGTTCTTGCACCGCCTCTTCATCGACGCGCCTGCGACGAGTTTGCGGGATGAGGATCGGCGCAAGTCGGACGAGATGGCGGNNGTGGGCCTCTTGGCCGCGGAGCTGATCCTGGCGCCGCGTGACCGGCCGGCGCGCGTGCGCGTGATCGAGCGCGAGCCGGCGCGCGTGGCGGCGTGTCGCGACGCCATCGCGCGCCTGCGGACGACTTCTTCCCAGGAGAATCGCGTCTCCGTAGAACTCCTGGCGGCGGATGTCGCGGATCCGGCGGCCTGGCCCAGCCAGCCTGACCTGGTGGTCGCGCTGCACGCCTGCGGGCCGGCTTCCGACGTGATCATTGATCAGTCGCTGGCCGTGCGTGCCCGGACGGTGTTGCTGGTTCCCTGTTGCACATCGAAAGACGTGTCGGCCGCTGGCTTGGCCCAGCGCCGCGCTGATCAATTGGGCATGCCTCGTCACGCTGAAGTGCGACGCCGCTTCATTCAGTCGATTGTGGATGCCGAACGCACCCTGCGCCTGGAGGCTGCGGGGTGGCAGACCACTGTGGTCAGCTTTGTGGCGCCCACTGTGACCCCTCACAACCTGCTCTGGCGCGCCGAGCGCGTGGGCGAGCCGGGCCGCATGGCCGAGGCCGCGGACCAGTTGGCGCGCCTGCGCGGCTGATGCTGGTTACCCATTCCACACAGAGGCACAGAGAACTCAGAGATCGGATGCGAAGAAGGAATCCAGAATGCGCTGGATCTAGCCCTTCTGTTTCTCCTCCGGCTCCGTGGCCTCTGCGCTCTCTGTGAGAAATAGCTAACTACGCTCGCGCCGGGATGCGCACCAGCTTCACCGCTTCGCGGAAGCGCAACTCCAGCTCCTTGATTTGCATGTGAACCTGGATGAGGCGCTTGGTCACCTCGTCGAGGCGAGTCGAAGCCTTGCTCAGTCGGGCGGTCAGCGTCTTGCGCAGATCCTCGGCCGCTTTGTTCTTTTCAATGGCTCGCAAGTTCTCGCGTGTCTCTTCGGTCGCGGTTTGCAAATCATTCTGTTCTGATTGCAGGCGTTCGGCCTCGTCAGCTAGTCGCTTCCAGTCGGTGCGGATGGTCCACGCGGCCCGCAGCTGCGTGGCTGCCTCGCCTTTGCCATCGGGGGCAGCCAGGTACTCCTTCACGGCGTCGTCGGCCAGATTGTTCAGCCATTCCTCGGCTTGCCGGCTGCCCTGGCGCTCGTCGATCACCAACTCCTTGCTGACGTGGCCCGCGATTTCGACGGGCACCAGTGCGCTGCCCGCGCCCACGTTGTCTTCGGTGCC
>PMJE01000447.1 GCA_003157315.1 Myxococcales bacterium
CCTTGCGCAGGTTGCGCGCCCCCAGCGCGATCAAGCGCACCGTGGGTTCGTCGAGCGCTTTGAAGATCTGGGTCGACACTTCCGGCCCAAGTCCGAGCAGAACTGCCGCAGCCCGCTGGGCACCCGGCCCGGCCACCGAACCTGATCCTGTGGTTGCAGGGGCGTCAGACATGTGCATTCTCCGCGGCCTCGTGGCTCGCTTCTATGTCGGCGTCCACCCAGGCCTTCAGTAGGTGGGCGGCTTTGCCGGGGTCGGTCTTGCTTACTTCGCGCGCTCGCTCGCGCAGCGCTGTGCTGCTGTCGCCGGACACCATTTTCCAGCTCTCACCCGACTGGGACATGGACGCCATGTCAACATCGCCCACCCGGGTGCCCGGTTTCAGCAGCGCAATCGCCGATGACGTGCGACGAAGCAGACGAACGAAGATCAACAACGCGACGACGGCCAGGGCAGCCCCGCCCAGCATTTTGCCTAGGTGCCACAGTTCGGGGCGCTCCCAGAAGGCGAGCTTGACGTCCGCCTCTTCGACCTTGGCAAATGGCGCACTCGAGATCTCGAACAAGTCACCCCGCGCAAGCTCGAATCCCATCGCCCGCTTGGCCAACTCGGCCAGCCGCCGCACCTCTTCCGCTGGCCGGGGTTTGCCGCTCGCGCCGTCCACCACCACGGCAGCGGACAAGCGCACGATGCGCGGGGCACGGGCGACGGTACGCGTGACTTTCTTGGCGATTTCGTAGTTGCGGGTTTCATCTTCGCGATTGGTCTGCGCGCGGGTGGCGCCCGCACTGCCACCCGCGGTGGCAGCCATAGGCTGGTTGGCGGCAGCGCCCGCCACGCCGGTGCCGTTGCTGCCGTCGCTGCTCACGCTCTCAGATGTCTTGCGCTCGCTGCGCACGGTGGCGGTATCGGGGTCGTAGCTGTCCTGGGTTGTCTCGATCTCGGTGGTGTCGAGATTTGCTGTCACCCGCGCCACCACGGCACCACGTCCCACTGCCGGCTCCAGCACATCAGCAATTCGCTGTTCGAGTGCACTTTCGATCTCGCGTTCTTGCGCAACCAGTTTGCCGGTTTGAGAATTGTCGCCTGACAGCACCGTGCCCTTTTGGTCCATGACGGTGACGCTGTCTGAGTCAAGTCCGGGAACCGCTGAGGCGACCAGATGCCGGACCCCGGCCAGCTCGCGCTCGTGCATGCTTCGGCCCGGCTGCAGGTTGAGGACCACTGCCGCCGCCGCGCGCCGGTCGTCATCGCGGTACAGGCCCTTTTCCGGCATGGTCACGTGCACGCGCGCCGAACGCACGGCTTGCAGGCGCGAGATAGTGCGTGCCAGCTCGCCCTCGGTCGCCCGGCGCAGATTCACCCGCTGGGTAAACTCGGAGGCGCCAAAGTCGCTGCGGTCGAATAGTTCAAAACCGACGCCGCCCCCGCGCGGCAAGCCCTGCGAAGCCAACAGCAAGCGAACGTCGTGGACTTGCGAAGCGGGAACCGCCAGCGCACCCCCGTTCGCTTCACTGCGCGAGGGGATGCCGGCCGCCTTGAGCACGGCCGCCGCCTCGGAGGCGTCCTCCGGCGATAGGTTGGTGAACGCGTATTGATAGGTGGCGCCGCTGCCCAGTATGCTGACCAACACTCCTGCCAGCAGTGCGAGGCCGACGATAGCGCCGAGGAGCATGCGCGTCCCCGCGTTCATCTCTGCCAGGCGCCGGGGGAAACCGCGAAGCATCTTGCTGAACTGATCCATGGCTTACACGCCCATGCGCATGATCTCGTTGTAGGCGTCCACCACCTTGTTGCGCACCCGCACCGCCAGGCGCATGGCCACGTCGGCCTTTTCCAGCGCCAGCGCCATTTCGTGCAGATTGCCGGCGCCTTTCGCCACTTGCGCTGCCTGCTGGTCAGCTTCGACCTGCAGCTTGTCCACCTCGCCTAGCGCGCGATCAAGCTCGCCGGCAAAAGCCGCGGCATTCGCCGGTTTGGGCGCGCTGGCGCGTTCGGCCCCGTCCAGTCCATTGATTCTTGCGAAGGCGATGTCCATTTCCGTGCGCATGGTTTCCGTCCGTCAGCAGTGGTTTCTCATCGGGTGATGTCGAGGCCGCGGGCCGCCATCTGTTTGAGCGTCTCCAGCGCGGTGGCGTTGGCGTCGTAGGAGCGTGACGCCGAGAGCAGATTGACCACCTCGTGCACCGGATTCACGTCGGGGAAGGTGACAAATCCGTCGGGGTCGGCGTCCGGGTGTCCGGGGCTGTACACTTTGCGGCCGGGACCGCTGTCGGCAACGATGCGCGACACGCGCACACCCATGGGCCCGGTGGCCTCGGGCGAGATTTCGCTGGCATCACCCAACCGCATGGACTCGAACACCGGATCGAGCCGGCGGTACATGTTGCCGTTGGCGTCGCGGGTGGTCTCAGCGTTGGCCAAGTTCGACGAGGCCAGGTTCACGCGCACGCGCTCGGCCGAAAGTGCGGTTCCGCTCACGTGCAGGGCCGTCAAGAAATCCATTCCCATGCTTTGCCTTTCCTAGCTGCCGTCCGAGGCCACGTACTTGAGGATGGCCAGCTTGCGACCGGCGGCTCGCGCACTGGCCCCGTATTGCAAGGCGTTCTCGGCCATGGCCACCATGGTCCGGTCGAGATCCACTGTGTTCCCGTCGAGCGACGCGTTGTTCGAAGGGATATCCACCACGGGCAGGTCTTTGGGTGAGAGCTCGGCATCCCCGGTGCTCGCGCTGCCGCTGGGCACACCAATTTCCATGTGACCAGGGGCCGCGCTCACGCTCTCCAGGGTGGCGCTAGTCTCAGAGCGGTTTGCCACTGAGACCATGGCAGCAGTGAAGTCCACATCTTTGGGACGGAAGCCCGGCGTATCCACATTGGCCGCGTTGGCGGCGAGCAGATTGTGGCGCAGCAAGCGCAAATCTAGGCTGCGTTCCAGTTGAGTGAGAGTTGCGTCGAAGATTTTCACGCTATTCTCTCCTCTTGCCAGTCGCGTGCCAGGACCGTGCTTGTCAGCGCGGGATGGTTCATGGCGCCTCCGCGGTCACGTCGTCAGCCGCCTCGGCCGACAGACGGGCGTTGGTTGCGCGCGCGATTGCGGTGTAGGCCAAGGTGAGATCACGCGTGGCCTGGCCGATCACCACCTGCATGCCGAGAGAGTTGGCCACCTCGTCATTGCTTCCTTCCATCTGCTTGAGCACGGCATTCCAGCGCGGGCCAGTCAGCTTGTCGCGGCCCAGACGTGTCTCGGCGAACTCGGCCACCACGCGCGCACGGGTGCGATCGGCGCCCTGCAGGTAGAACTCCACGGTGCGAAGTAAGAAGTCACCCAGCAAGCCTGGGCTGGAAGCCTCCACCGCCTGGGCGCTTGCTGCCATCAGGTTGCCGGCAAAGACCGGGGCGCCCATTCCAGCCGCCTTTTGCGCCGCCGCGTGCACCAAGGTGAAGGCAAGCGGGCCTTCCAAACGGCCAGGCAAGACCAGGTAGGTCTCCAGTGCCTCCACCGTGCCGTTCTTTCCTGGTTCTTCCAACACCTTGAGCAGCAACTGGCGGCAAAAGAGTAGGGTGCTGCCATCGCAGCCACCGTGGGCAGCCTCGATGGCCTGCCGGAGGGCGAGCATGGCCTGCGGCAGCTCGCCCATGTACGCGGACACGTGCGCGGTACGCAGAAGCATCTCAGTGTGCAACGGCTCGGCCAGCGCCGCACTGTCGAAGAAGTACTGTCGCTGCTTGCCCAAACATGTGCCGGACAGCTCACACAGTCGGATCGCCGCCAATCGGCCGAACCCTCCCACGCGGCCGGCGGCCTGATACCAGCCCGCAGCCGCAATCGGATCTTGGTTGTGCAGTGCTATGTCTCCCAAGCGCATGGCGGCCAGGCGGCGGCCTTCCGCGGCCAGGGCGCGNNCGAAACTCCACGGCAGCGACGGTGTATTGTCCGGCGCGATACGCGCATTCACCGCGTGCGACCGGTATGTTGCCCGGACACCCGTCGCCGAAGTGAAAATCGACGGGACTGTAGAAGACGTCGATGCGATTCTCATCACCACGCCAGGGCACTCCGCGCAATTCGTAGATTTCCAGAAAGAGGTTGCCCTTCTCGCCAATCAATGCGCCATCGAGTCGGCGCGTGACACACTCGAGGATGACGGTGTTGCGATCCACCAAGGTGCGCGGGCAAAGGCGCGAGCCGGCGGCGGCGATCTTGGAGGCGAGGCCCGCGCTGTCGCGAGCGGGACGGAGTTCGATGCGTTTGCTGAAGGGATAGGCGGTCAACGTCACCGTTCCCGAGGAGCGCTGGAGCGGGATGCGCTCGACCGTCGCTACCAGGGGCAGGCGTGGGGTCGCTTCGGCTGCCTCGGCAGCCAGCACAAGAAGAACGAGCGGGACAAGCATCGCGTTGCCAGGCAATGCAGGGTCTGTGCCGGGTTTCGGCGAGGGGCTGGGGCTGCAACTAGATGAGCGACTTCAGCCACGCGCCGCTGAGAACACAGAGGGGAGAGGAAAGGACACAGAGGACTGGGGCATGCCTCTCGCCCACCGTCACCGATCTGGCGCGACAGGAAACTAGCCGGTCACGGAGCTGACACGTCAGTAGCGCGACGACGCAGCTTTTCCACCAAAGTCGTGCGGCCGAGGCCTAGCAAGCGCGCGGCCTCTTTCTTGTTGCCGCCCGATTGCTCGAGTGCCATGCGGATGTAGAAATCTTCCAATGTGCGCAGGAGGTTGGGAAGATCCACGGGTAGAGAGAGACTGGTGGGCATGGGAGTGGCCGGCGCCTCTGCTCGGCGCGCGCTCGCCGCTTCCCCAGAATCTGGCGCCAGCGCCACAGGCCCGCGTCGAACCGGAGCGTCGAGAAGCTCACTGCGTTCGGGCACAGACACCGGCTCAGGCACGGCATCCAGGTCCGGCCAGATGTCTTGCGAGTCTTCACCCGCGAAAGTCGAGCCCGCCTCGGCGCCATCGAGCAGGCTGCCTGCATGTAACTCGACGAAACTTGCGGGCAGGTCGGCCATCTCGATCACGCGACCCTGAGCGCACACTGATAGACGCTCGACCAGGTTCTCCAGCTCGCGCACGTTCCCGGGCCACTCGTATCGTTCAAGCTGGCGCATCACCGCAGAGGTGACCCCGCGTTCTTCTCCGTGGCGCTTCCAGAAATGGTGGAACAAGGCTGCGATGTCGCCCGGACGTTCGCGCAGCGGCGGCAGGTGAACCGGGCAAACATGCAGACGGTAGTAGAGATCACGGCGAAAACGGCCCAGCCGCACCTGTTGGGCCAGGTCACGGTTGGTCGCCACCACTAGGCGAAAGTTGGCCATGACCGAGGTTGAGCTGCCCACCGGTTCGTAGGTTCTTTCCTGCAACAGGCGCAGCAGCTTGACTTGCATGGGCAACGGCAACTCGCCGATCTCATCGAGAAAGAGGGTTCCGCCCTCAGCCATGGCGACGCGGCCGCGGCGGGAAGCCCCGGCGCCAGTGAAGGCGCCGCGCACGTAGCCGAATAGCTCGCTCTCGATCAGCGTGGGCACCAGCGAGCCGCAGTCCACGGGCAGGAAGGGTTTCTGGGAGTTGGGGCCGTAGGCATGGATGGTGCGCGCCACCAGCT
>PMJE01000096.1:0-1225 GCA_003157315.1 Myxococcales bacterium
CACTCCCGCGCTCGGCCGCCTGTTTGGCCCAGGCGAAGAAGAGGGAGTCGTGATCTCCTGGGACGTGTTCCAGCGTGAGTTCCGCGGAGACGCGCGCGCCGTTGGCAGCGCCGTCACAGTAGACGGAAAGCCTTCCACCATCACCGGGGTCTTGCCCAGAAACTTCCGCTTTCAGTTCCCGCGATGGTGGACTGCAATCCATCCCGAGCCCGTCGAAGCCTACCTCGCACTCTCACCGGCCGAGACCCAGCGCCGTGGGGGCCAGGTGGTGGCGTCGCTCAAACCCGGCGTTTCTGTCTCGCAGGCCTTCGCCGAGTTGGAATCGCTGCAACGCAGCCTGCATCCGCCCGATGCATCGCAGCCGGCGGGGAGTTCCGCGCTGCACGTGGACCTGCTCCAAGACCAATTGACATCCGGCACACGGCGCGCCCTTTCGATATTGCTGGCGGCAGGAGTGCTGGTGCTGCTCATGGTCTCGGCCAACATCGCGAGCCTGCTGCTTGCCCGCGCGGCGTCACGGCGGCGCGAACTGGCCATTCGTCTCGCCATCGGAGCGGGCCGCTTCCGCGCCCTGCGGCAACTCCTGGTCGAGAGTCTGGCCCTGGCGTTCCTCGGCGGCGCCGCGGGACTGCTGCTGGCGCGGTGGATGATGCTGCTCGTGGTACGCCTTGGACCCGCTTCGATTCCGCGCTTGGATGAAGCGCGCATCGACCTGCGTGTACTCGCGTTCACCTTCTCGATCACGCTCGCGGCCGGAATCCTTTTCGCCATCGCGCCGGGCTTCGCACTGTGGCGGACTGGCCTTTGCGACGCGCTCAAGGAAGGAACGCGTGGCACCGGAGGCCTATTCGGGCTCCGCATCCGCCGCGTGCTGGTGGCTGGCGAACTTGCACTGGCCCTGATGCTGCTCACGGGGGCTGGCCTACTACTGGTCAGCTTTCTGCGCATGAATGAAAGACCGGCGGCGTTTACACCGGAGAAGATCCTCGTAATGAAGGTGCTGCTGCCTGCGCCGCGGTATTCCCGCGCGATGCGGCAGCAATATCGCGACGAACTGTTGCGCCGCCTCGGCCCCATCCCGGGCATCGAAGCCGCAGGTATCCATTCGGCTCAGTTTATGTTCTGCTGCTCACCAGCGTTCCCCGCTGATTCCAATCCCAACCAGACGCATTTGCTGCACCTGAGCTCAGCGACTACGGGCTATTTCCGCGCGCTCGGCATGGAG
>PMJE01000096.1:1239-1838 GCA_003157315.1 Myxococcales bacterium
GTAGCCGGCGTAGTCAGCGACCTGCGCTACACGAGGCTGGATGCCGGCGTGGTTCCGGAGATATTTCTGCCGGACGAGCAGATGACGATCGGGTTCGGCATCGCGGTCCGCGCGTCGAACCTTGCAGGTATTCCGGCAGCCGTGCGGCGTGAAATGGCGGCCATCGATCCTGGCGTCCCGCCCTACGACGTGAAGACGCTCCGGGAAGCGCTGGCCGATTCCATCTCGTCCCAGCGGTTCCATCTATTCCTGCTCGGGTCGTTCGCCCTCGCCGCCTTCGTGCTGGCGCTGGTCGGCATCTACGGCGTCGTGACCTACTCGGTCGCGGCACGCACTCGGGAGATTGGCGTGCGGATGGCGCTGGGAGCGCAACGCAGTGAAGTGATCGGAATGGTGGTCCGGGAAGGCATGACGCTCGGACTGGCTGGGATCGTCGTCGGGTTGGCGGCATCGTACCCGTTAACCGGTCTGATGACCAGCCTGTTGTATGGCGTCAAAGGGACGGATCCGCGGATCTTCGCGGCGGCTTCCGCACTGTTGGCGCTGACGGTGCTCTTCGCGAGTTGGTGGCCGGCGCGGAAGGCGGCGAGCATCGAGCC
>PMJE01000096.1:1854-2813 GCA_003157315.1 Myxococcales bacterium
CCCCGAAAAACTCGACTTGACCGCGGTCGGGAAAGATCCGCGATGGAAGATTACCGGGCGCACCGCATCGGTTGTCGACATCAAGGGAAAGCCCGCCCTGAAGATTAGCGAAGGTCCGGGGATGGGCGTTGTGTGGCTCGACGGATATCGCTTCGGCAACGGAACAATTGAAATTGACCTCCTCGGACGGAGTCAGCCGGCCGGGGGCAGCTTTCTTGGCATCGCGTTTCGGGCAGTGGATGAAAAGACGCAGGATGCTCTATACTTCAGGCCGTTCAACTTTCGGGCGACGGACCCGGACCGCCACAGTCACGCCGTGCAATACGTCTCCCATCCACGTTGGAGCTGGGATATTCTCAGATCTCAAAAGCCCGGCGAATACGAGAAGCCGATTGNNGTTAACGAATTGAGCGATCGCACTGACGGCTCTATTGGGCTTTGGGTGGGCGAGGGTTCCGGCGGGCATTTTGCCAATCTCCGCGTGACGCGGACGCGGTAGATTGCGGAATCACCGCGCGGTGCAGCTCGATCCTCGGGACCTAATCAGGCGCGCGGGCCATGAACGGCCCGGACGCCGGCGAACGGCAGACGAAGGTTCGTCTGGCAATGGCGATCAACAACGTCCTTGAGCGGCGCGGGCTATCGCAGGCAAAGGCAGCGGAGCTGTTGGGCATCAATCAGCCCAAGGTCTCGGCTCTTTCCAAATATCGCCTGGAGGGTTTCTCCGTGGAGCGCCTGATGCGGTTCCTTACATCGCTAAACCAGGACGTTGAGATCATCATCCGCAATCGGCTGCGGACTCGCGCCCCGGGGCGGGTGTTTGTCACGGTGGCTTGAAGGTCTCTCGCCGCGACTTCGACCTTTCTGGAAACCGCGAGCGGTCTTTGACCTGCTATTCTGGATTCGTGGATCAGATTGCGCAGCCGATTGAATCTTCCCGAACGGAGGGCGCCGCTTCG
>PMJE01000531.1 GCA_003157315.1 Myxococcales bacterium
TCTCATTCACGTTGACAACTTCCGTCTTGAGAACCGCCGTCTCACGCTCTACAAGATCGCGGAGCACATCCCCTCTTTGCAGGACACGCGTGAATCGCGGTAAGGTACAGGCGTGAAGAAGCGAAAGACGAAACCGCGACCGCCGCCGAAGAAAGTGATCCGGGGCGATCCGCCTCTATCGCTTCACCCGCTGAAGTTCACAGAGGCTATTTCAGTGCTTCTTGGAGGCGCTGGACAAACAAAGCAAACCCCATCATCTCGTTCTTGAGGTATTTGAATACAAGGGGAACAAAGAAGTAGTGGAATTGGCGCCCCGCAAGCTCGTGGTCAAGTCTCACGGTTGTCTTTTGATGGGCTATGCGTTGCCCTGGCGCAACGTGAACCTCAACGTAGCAATATGTGTTGGGGTCAGGTGGAACATGGGCCTTCATCAAGTCCCCCATTGCCTGCTCGATACAAGTTGGCATTGCCTCTCGGTTCGCGGTTCCCGTGTATCTGACAAATCCCGCCCCTGTAGGGAGATGTTCCGCTGTCAATATTGCCAGTTCAGGCAGTCCATCTCTTCCAGTCAGCACTAATTGAAGTGGCGATGCTTCGACCGGCGAACCCACCTCGTGGAAATCAACAGCACACGTGCACTCCCAATGTTTTGTAGGTTGTTCCAAATATTCTATAAAGACCTGGCGTATCATACCGATGCTGTCGATCTGGAATTGACCGCCGGTATGTGATTTCAGGAGAACGCGTGCCGTGTGGGTCGTGGCCAGAGGAGATTGCGGCGTTTTGGGCCAACGAAGCCATTTCCGCCCTACAATCACTGCTCCTTGTTCCCGCTGGGTGACGCTTGGAGTATCCCAAGCATCGTGCACCACTGGTATCATGCCGACTTGGATTTCTTTGGCTTCTGGTCTCTGCTGGCCAGCAGAGGCAGAAGCCGCAATCATCGGTTTCGCCGAGCCAGCCACCCGCGCGTCGCGCCACATACCATAGAAGATGTGCGCCCAAACGACCAGCATGCCCGTCACCACTGCCACCTGAACGATCGTCATCGTGGCAATGCTCTTTCCCGACGACAAAACCATACCGACGCAGATCAGGGTGCCCAACACACCGATGGCGATCATCACGTAGGCTTCTCGTAGCCCCCACTTCTTAGCAGCCACGATGATCAATCCACCTATGCCTATTTCCACAAATGAAGGTAGTAGGTTGTTGGCAGCGTTCGCCATGTCTGGGATGGTCATGTTCGCGAACGCTACCACCCAACCCCGAGCACCGTAAACACAAATGCATCAGTGCGTTATCTCCTCGCGGCATGCGTTATGTAGTCAATCCCCCAAGTTTCGCGCCCACGAGGCGCTGGAGTCCGCGTGGACTCCCATCGCTGCTAGAGGATCTTCAGGAATTCATCTACGGTGAGTCCAGCGCCTCTGATGATCCCGTGAAGCGTTCCGCGTTTCAGGTCGCGGTTGTGCCATGGAAGCACCACGGTTCGGTTGTCGGAGATGCGCACCAACACCTTGTGGCTGCCACGTCGCCTGTCGTCGACAAATCCCAGCTTCCGGAGAGCGCGTTCGACGTCAGCAGGTGTGCAACTCGGCAGCCGCGGGCTCACAGGCCCACTGTGCCGATGGGCACTGCGATGTGTTTGAGCACGGTTTCACGATCATCAGGGAGGGGCAGACCGCGCCGCTGGAGTGATTCCAGGTAGAGGCTGATGGCCTCGCGGGCATTGCGTTCCGCTTCTTCGAAGGTGTCACCCTCGGTCACACAACCCTCAAGAGCCGGCACTTCCACGGTGTACCCGCCCTCCTCGGCGGGGATGAAGTGGACCGTATAGCTTGCGATGTCCTTCGGGGCCACGTCGTGCTCCTGTCGCTGGTCTATCCACCTTCATGCATACCACTTGAAGGCTACGCCGGTAGGCGCGGGTTGTCAACGCAGAGTGCCATGCCTGAGTGTCTTGTCGTGGCTCCGGCGAGGGACAGAGAGTTGCCCGGCTGGCGGCACGTCGGCAACGGTAAAGGAGCGCGATGGGATAGAATGCGTCTTGTGGTCGGCACCATGGTGACCAGCAACCCCTCGATCGTCACATGAAATCCGCGCTGGTTACCGGAGCGTCGGGCTTTCTCGGCGGTAATTTGGTGGCGGCCCTGTGCGGGCGCGGGGTCAAGGTGCGTGCATTGGTGCGGTCCACCAGCGACTTACGCCGCTTGGCGGGGCTGGGCGCGGAGATCGTCCGCGGGAATGTTTGCGACTCGGCTTCGCTACGCGAAGCTGCCCGCGGCCAGCAGGTGGTGTTTCACACCGCGGCCAAGGTGCCGGACTGGGGCCCGCGGCGCGAGTTCTTTCGGGTCAACCTGGATGGCACGCGCAACCTGGTGGCGGCTTGCCAGGACGCCAGCGTCGAGCGCCTGGTGCACGTGAGCTCGATGACTGTCCTGGGTTTGCCACGCCATGGTGCCGCGGTGGACGAACAGAGTCCCTATGATCCTTCGCCGAAGGATGCGTACACGGCCAGCAAGATCGCGGCGGAAGAAATCGTGCTTGCGGCAAATGGCCAGCGCGATCTCTCGACCGTCGCGATCCGGCCCGGGGCGATCTGGGGACCGGGCGATCCCAGCATCACCCCGCGCATCGCGGCCCTGCTGCGCCGGGGCCGCGCGGTTTACATCGGCCGCGCGAGCAACCGGCTGGCACTTTCCCACGTCGACAACCTCATTCTCGGGCTGCGGCTTGCCGCCGAAACCCCAGCCGCGGCCGGCCAGGTGTATCACCTGACCGACGGTGAACCCGTGACGGCACGCGAGGTCATCGATGGCCTGGCCGGGCTCCTGGGCACGGCGCGACCGCGCTGGTCCGTCCCGTTCTTTTTCATCTACGCTGCCGCGGCTGCGCTGGAAGGCGTGGCCCGTCTTCTGCGCCGGCGCTCACCCCCGCCCTTCACACGCTACGGCGTGCGCCTGATGGCCAGCGACTGTCGCTACCACAACCGCAAGGCCGAGCGCGAGCTGGGCTTTCACCCAAGCGTGTCCTTTCAGCAGGGGCTGGCGGCCCTGGGCGGACATTTGTGAGGGCGACCGCAGGTCGCCCATAGCGCAATTCTCAGTTGTCAGCGGCACGGGGAACGGCCACGATGGATGGCGAATCGCATGCTCGATGTCGCATCACTTGAACCGCTGGTTGATCAGCGCGACGTGATCCTGGTCACCGGCAAGGGCGGCACAGGCAAGAGCACCCTGGTGGCAGCCCTGGCCGCCTTGGCTGCCCGGCGCCGCGGGGGCGCGGTTGCGGTCGAGTTTTCCGCATACCAGCGCCTGCCCGACTTGATCGCGCCGGAGAGCGGCGTCAGGGTGGTCAAGATCGATCTCGATACCGCTTTGGAGCCAGCTTTGCGGCGGCTGATCAACATCCCGATGTTGGCCCAGGCGGTGCTGCGCAACCGCGTGTTACGGCAGTTCATCCGCACCTCGCCGGCCATGCGCGAGATGATCGTGCTCGATGAACTGCGCGCCCTGGTCGACGAAAGCACGGCCCGGCGCGTGCCGGTGATTGTGGATCTGCCGGCCACCGGCCACGCGTTGTCGTTCCTGGATACGCCGCGCGCCGTGCAGCGCATGTTCCGCATCGGGCCCATCGCCCACGCGGCGGAGCGGGTTCAGCGCCTGCTGCTCGACGGCAAGCGCTGCGAGATGGTGACCATCACCTTGCCCGAGGAGCTGCCAGTCAATGAAACACTGGAGCTTCTGCGCAAGGCGCGCCAGATGGGCATCGCGGCCCGCATGGTCGTGGTCAACCAGGTTCCCGCCATGCTTCTGCACGCCAGCGACCGGCCTTTGCTCGAAGTCTTGGAACGTGAGAGCGAGGAGGCCCTGGCGCGGCTGGCGATCGCGGCGAAAGGCCAGCTCGATGGGTTGGACCATGCGCGAAAACAGATCGACCGATTGCGCGGCTTGGAGAACGCCAGCGTGGTCGAGTTTCCCGCCCGGCCTCCGACGCACGCACCTGACAGCGGGCGCTCCGCGCGCGCGGTCGAGCCCGCGGCGGGCAGCGCGGCTCGACTGGCCACGCTGATCGCCGATGCGCCGTTGGTGGTGTGCGTGGGACCGGGCGGCGTGGGCAAGACCACCCTGTCGGCGCTGCTCGCCTTGCGCCAGGCTGCGGCTGGCCAGCGATCCCTGGTGCTGACCATCGATCCGGCACGCCGGCTGGCCGACGCGCTCGGGCTGGTCGAGCTGACCAACGATCCCATGGAGCTGACAGGTTTCCGCAAGATGCACCCCACCGGCACGCTGAGCGCGCTCATGCTCGACCCCACTGCCACGTTCGATCACATGATCGCCCTGCTGGTGCCCGATCCTGTGCGGCGCGAGGAACTGCTGTCGAATCGGGTCTACCAGCACATCTCGCGCAGTCTGTCGGGCACCTTGGAATACATGGCGGTCGAGCGCGTGCACGAGTTGTTCCGCACTGGACGCTTCGACCGCGTGGTGCTGGATACCCCGCCCACTGGCAACGCCCTGGATTTTCTCGAGGCGCCTGATCGGGTGGCCACCTTCTTCAGTGACAAGATCACCCGCTGGTTCATGCCCGCGGCCACCTCGTCGTGGACCTCGCGCCTGTGGACTCGCGCTGGTGCCGCGGCGACGTCGCTCATCGCGCGGGTGGCAGGCCCGTCGTTCGTGGACGAGACGGTGGGGTTCTTCGCGGCCTTCGCCGACCTACTCGGCCATTTTCGCTCGCGCGGCGAACAAGTCGGCCGTTTGCTGCGCGACCCGCGCACGGTGTTTCTGGTGGTGTGCGCCCCTGATCCGGCCCGCATCGTCGAGGCCCAGGTAATCAGCGAGCACTTAGCCGACGAAGGCTGCGTGCCGCGTGCCTTCATCGTCAATCGGGTGGAGGAAGCCTTCTGGCCTGGTCCCGACGAAATCGAGCGCGCAGTCGAGCGCGCAGCCGCGCTGCTGGGCGGGTCGGAAGAGCGCGAGCAGACGCGCGCGTTCATGGATCGCCTGGAGAAATTGCGCCGTCAGCAGGAGTCGGCCGCCGCGCTTCACGCGGAAGTGGTGGAGGCAGTGCGAAAGTTCGCTGCCCCACGCCCGGTGTTCACTGTGCCCCGGGTTCCGGTCGGCGAAACCCCACGCGATTCGCTGCTTGCCATGTACCTGGGTTTGTTTGCCCGGGAGGAGTGACTATACGCAGCCGCCTTGTCCCTGACCGCAGGAGGAATAGGACGAGCACGAGATCGACACTCCTGCGGTGAGTGAGTAGGTCGGGTAGCAATTGTAGCCCGCGGCGTTTGCACATTGGGGATTGTAGAGCCCCGGGCCGCAACCGCTGTAGCAGCCCGGCGTAACCCGGTAGGCACCGCCGCTGCTGGTTGTTATCACGCACGCGTCTCCAACAGCGCAGTCGTCTGTCTGCCCCCCGGCCGAGCAAGTCACGGGTCCGCAAGCTGCGGTTTGCTCGGTCCAAGCGTAGCCTGAACAGACAGCCAGCGTGCGCAGCCCGGTGCCGGCGCAGTCTTGATAAAAACACGTTATGCTGCCGCCGCCGCAAGCTGAGGCGCTCGGCGGCGGCGTTTGCGGACAGGTGGCAGGAGCGCACGCGCTTTGCTGGACGCAGCCCTCGTAGCAGTTGTTCGTGTACGCCAGGACGTAGGGTGTCTCGCAGTAGGGCGTTGCAATTTTGCACGCAGCCGTTCCGCTGCAGTTAGCGTGGGCGCCGTCAGCGCAGCGACTGAAGTGAGTGCAGCAGCCCGGGGCGGAGCACCCGCAATTACTGGCAGACACGAAAACCGAGTGGCAATCGCTGCGGCCGTCACACTCGGTCTGCGTCGTGACCTGGCTGCAGCTTTCCAAAGCATCGTTCGGCCCTGCATCTCGCGAACAGGTGCCGTCCGCACAGCCCGCGTCCACTCCTGGGCAAACCATACCGGGGCATGTTGGTCCGCACGAACCCGTACCAGGCGTGCACCCTTCACACCATATCTGCCCAGCCGGGCAGCCGCCTGGGCTCGTTTCACCGGCGTCGCGGGCGCCGCCGAATGCGACTCCGCCTGAGGCGACTCCACCCGAGGCAACTCCACCAGAGCCAATTCCGCCCGAGCCGATTCCGCCAGATCTAATTCCACCGGAGGCGATTCCGCCGGAGGCAATTCCGCCGGAGGCGATCCCGCCAGAGGCGATTCCGCCAGAGCCAACTCCACCGGAGGCAATTCCCCCGGAAGCCTTTCCGCCAGCACCGGCGTCGCGGGCGCCGCCGAATGCGACTCCGCCTGAGGCGACTCCACCCGAGGCAACTCCACCGGAGCCAATTCCGCCGGAAGCGATTCCACCAGATGCAATTCCGCCGGAATCTGTAGTGATGCCCCCACTTGCGCTGCTACCTCCAGATGCCGTGGACCCGCCGGTCCCTTGCGTGCTCCCGCCCGCGCCCGCGCTGCCACCGGTTCCGGTGAGCATTCCCGAGTTGTTGGTTCCACACCCGCTGAACAATGCTCCCGCGACCATGGCACCTACGAGACGTCCGATAGTGCTCAAGCGCTTTGTCATCGCATGTCTCCTGTTCGCGTCTTGCAGATTCCGGACCGGTTCAAATCCATTTCGCCCGTCGCCAGAGCCCGCCCAATCATTGTGCGGGCTCGCGCGCGCGAACGCAACCCGGCCGCAGATTCCGATGTGATGTCTGTCACACATGCGCCTCGGGATCTCAGACACCACACGCGCGGCACCGCCTTCGCGCGGTGACCACAGCCTAGCCCAAGGCATTTCTTCTTTTCGACTGAAATGCTGGCACGCGCGCGCGGGTACTGCGAGGACCCGCATGACTTCAAGCCGTCTTTCGATCAATATGCCTGTCGTGAGCATCGACGAGCCCAGCGACCACCACGGCAATCCCACCGACCTGCGGGGTTCGCTGCGAACTGGTTCAGCTTCGGCGCGAGAATGGGCCAGGTCCCGCGTGAGACGACTGGCGATGGTTGTTGCCCTCGGCTTTTCGACAGGGTGTGTGCAGGAGCGTTGCTACGACAACCGCGACTGCCCGGAGCCTCAGATCTGCGGCCCAAGCGGAATGTGCGTCTTGCAGGACGCTTCCCCCGCGCCGGCGCTGCCCGACGCGGCGGATGGCGAGAAAAGCGGGGCCTCCGAGAACGCCGAGGCAGACGCGGCCCCGGAATGTCCGCCGCTCAGGGCCGCTACGGGAGACTCCTGCGCGGAACAGGACGCACTATGAGGGCGATGCGAGCGCTGGCTTTGACATGCGTCCTGCTGCATGTATCGCAAGCTGCCGCGCAGGAAGTCGAGCCACCCCAGCAAGCCGAAGCTCGGGCGCGCACGCTGCTGGCCCGCGGCCAGGGTGCGCAGGCCATCCCGCTGCTCAAGGCGGAAATCGAACGCGATCCCGCGTCCCAGACTTTGCGCCTCCTGCTGGCGCGCGCATACCTCGACGACAGCAACGATTTTTGGGCCCAGCGTACCGTCGCCGCTGCCGCTGAACTTCATCCCGCTGACTGCAACCTGCAGCTCTGGCTGGCCTGGATTCAGATCCGGCAGGGCGCGCTGGATCAGGCGCGCACGCTGCTCGACAGCGACTGCTCGCACTGGCAGCCCGAGCAGGGCCGCCGGGCGCTGCTGCTGGCCATGCTGGAGCAACAGGCAGGCTCGCCGGACGAGGCACAGGCACGGCTGGCGGAAGCGCATGGGGCAGGGCTGGTCTATCCCGAGGATCGTGTGGCCATCAGCCAGCTGCAAGACGAGCTGGAGCCGGGCTATTTGCCGCCGGTCTCCGGCCGGGTGGACCTGAGCCTGGGCTGGGCTGCCAACGCACGTGCCGGCTCGCCTAGCGAGCCGACCGACGCTGGCCAGGGCGCCTCCAGCCCGGTCGGCCAGGCTGCCGTCTGGCTTCGCTTTGTGATGCCCGGACCATCCTGGGTGCGCCCATCGCTTGAGGCGGAGACGCACGTTCTGGGATACTCAGCTTCTGCCGGACGGGATTTCAGCTACCTGATGCTGGGCGGCCGGCCCGGAGTGCTGCTGGGCAGCGGAAACCGCAGAGTGCTGCTTGCCTATCACTACGAATCGCTGTTTCTCGCAGGCGGCGATCCCTACCAGGAAGGCCCCTATTGGTTCTACGATTCCCATCGCGGGGAGCTGGAGATCCAGGTTTTCCCAGGNNCTGACGGTTTTCGGCGGCGTCGGGAAACGGAATTTTCGCGAGACGGGCCGTAGCCGTTTGGAGGCCGACGGAGGCATTGGCGGTGACTTCGAGGTGAGATCGCGATTGCACGTTTTGGGCGCGCTCAACGGCCGCCTGTACGACGCCAAGAACGACGCCTGGGACCTGCGCGGCGCTTCGTTGTTGATCGCGGCGGATGTCCGCCTGCCCCGCCGCTGGTCCGTGCGCGCAGGCTTTCTGGGCAGCTACGATCTCTATCCGCGCTGGGACGGCTATCTCAACTTGCCGGTGCGCGAACGCGATGACCGCCTGATCAAGCTCTCGGCCAGCGTCTTCATCCCACCGCTGCGGGATCAAGTGAGGCTCGGGTTCAGCTACGAGTTCTCCGACCGCGAGAGCACAGCCCAGCCCTTCGCCTACACCGACCATCGTTTGCTGGCCAAGCTGATTTGGACGTTCACGGCTGATCCTTGGTTGCCCGCGGCGGTCTCGCCGTCCGACCATGTGGCAATCGACTACGGGCTCCACAGTAGGGAGCTGACCGATCGGGTGCAGGATCTCTTGCGCCAGGACGAGGCCGTGCAACGGAGCTCATCGTGCCAGGAATAGAACCGGCGGTAGTTCGCCCGGTGTCTGTGCAATCGCTGCGCGCGACGGTGCGCGATGCGCTTATCGTGCTGGTCGCGTGCGCGGCCGTGGGTGCAACGAGCAACGCCCTTCGCCCAGGTGGAATCGCATTCGTGCAACGATCCGAGTACCAGATCCTGGTCCCCTGTCCCGAGGGTTCGGGCGACGCGCAACCCATCCCCGCTGCTGATCCCGCTGTGTGGGACACGCACACCTTGCTGGTCGATGCCCGCTCGGCCGCCGAGCACCAACGCTGGCACCCAAAGGGGGCCATTCACATTCCCTTCGACTACCTGGAGCCGACTGCTGCCGAGCAGGTGCGTCGGATCGCCGCCTCGGGCGCCAGCCGGGTGGTGGTATTCGGCGACGGCGGTAATCCCGATTCGGGCGAGCAGCTGGCGCGCGAGATCGCGGGCAAGGGAATCCGCAACGTGCGCTTCGTCGAGGGCGGGGCGCCGCCGCTGGAGAAGGCCGCGGCCGAGCGAGGTGCGCAGTGAGGGCGCTTTTCGACTGGCGCGGCCATGCCATTGTCGCTTTGCTTGCGCGCTTGTATCTGGCAGCGATCTTTCTCTTTGCCTGCTGGCACAAGATCCTGGAGCCGGCAGGCTTTGCGCTCGACATCGCGACCTACCAGATCCTGCCGCTCGGCCTGGTGAACCCGCTGGCCATCGTGTTGCCCTGGGTGGAACTGGCCGCTGGGTTGATGTTGCTGCTCGCATTTCGCACCCGCGCCGCCGCGCTGTTGGTGGCGGGAATGATGGTCATGTTCACGGTGGCAATCGCGATTGCCGTGGCCAAGGGCCTGGACATGTCATGCGGCTGCTTCGCTTCGCAAGCTTCGGCCGAAGATCCGATCTCGTGGCGGACGGTACTGCGCGATCTGAGTTGGCTGTTGCTTGCCGCCTATGTCCTCATCTTCGATCGCAGGCCGCTTGGCCTGGACTGTCTGCTCGGCCGGCGCAAGATTCCAAGCACTTAGGAGCCCTCATGAAGAAACACCATCTCGTCTCGTTGCTGATCATCGCCGCCGCATGCCTTGCCCCCAGCCGCACCAGCCTGGCCCAGACCAGCGCCTGCGATGCCTTGCCCACTGACAAGAAGGCCCTGGCAAATGAGATCTTCTCGGCTTTGCACCCGTACGACGGCTGCGACGAGACCTTCGCGCGTTGCCTGGCGGCCAAGCCGCCCAAGCCGGTGGTGTTGCGTCTGGCCGCCGACATCTGCCGACAGGTGAAGCAGGGCAGGGACCGCAAGCAGATCGAGCACGCCTTGTCCAAGCGGGCACAGACCATGTTGCCCGCCGGCCCGCGCGCGGCACTGACGCTGGACGAAGCCTTCCGGGCGGGCGCGGCGAATGCACCGGTGACCGTCGTGGTGTATGCCTGCACGCGCTGCCCCTTCTGCAAGGTCGTGGTCCCTGCGCTTTACGCAGCGGTCACCGACGGGCCACTAGCGGGCAAGGTCCGCCTATATCTGCGACCTTTTCCCTTGAAGAGCCACGAGGGCTCGACTGAGGGCGGGCTGGCCTTGCTGAGCGCAGCCAAGCTCGGCCGCCTGTGGCCGTTCACTTTGCTGGTTTACAAACGCTTCGACAGCTTCAGCCCGGCCGCCCTTCCCGAGTGGGCTGTGGCAGCCGGACTCGATCGCGCCGCGTTCGAACAGGCTTTCGCTGATCCCAAGACCCGCGACGAGTTGGTAGCCTCCAAGCAGGAGGGATTGCGCAACAAGGTCACTGCCACGCCTGGGATATTCATCGACGGCCGGCCCTACCTTTACGAAATTAACCTGGAAGCCGTGCTCGACGTTCTGCAAGAAGCCTACGATGCCGCCGTCGCGGCAAGGAAGTAGCTTGAGATGGTCCGCGTACCTCCCGGCCGGGCGGTCTGTACCGCTCCGACCAGAAGGAGCCCGCCCAAACTCAACCGGTTGACCGCGTCTTTACGGAGAGAGGGCCACCCTCAATCGAGCGTGTGACCGTCATTGCGCACAGAGGAACGAATCCCTTTTGCGCAACCATGAACACCTTGACTGCAAAATGGGCCGGCGATTGCGCCTGCGCCTGAAACTCTCGACGAGTCGAACAGCTTGCTGGCGAACGACGTGGGCGGGTTTTTGCGAATTTCGTCCAACAAGCCGCACGCCACGACCTGTCCCTTTTCCAGCACGGCCACTCGGCTGGCGAGAGCCTCGACATCCATGGCGTCGTGGGTGACGAGAATGGTGGGCAAACCGAGTGAGCGAATGGACTCGGCCAAGAAGGTACGTAGCTCGACGCGCGCCTCGACGTCCAGCGAGGCGGTGGGCTCGTCGAGCAGAAGCGCCTTGGGGGACGAGGCCAGGGCGCGTGCGAGGGCAACCCGTTGCCGTTCACCGCCAGAAAGCCGCGATGGATTTCGCTCGGCCAGCGTGCCGATTCCGAAACGCTCTAGCCATGTCATGGCTTGGTCGCGACGCTGCTTTGTGCTCAATCGCTGTGACCTGCACGCCAGCGCGAAGGCCACGTTCTCGATAGCCGTGAGATGGGGAAACAGGCCAAAGTCCTGCGGCAAATAGGCGAGCTGGCGCTCTTCCGTGGGACGATCGNNAGCAGCAGGCTGGTCTTGCCCGATCCATTGGGACCGACCAGGGCCAGGGGCTCAACCCCAACTTCCAGCGAGATCTTCAGCGAAAACGGTCCCAGCGCGGCTTCCAGCGCGAAAGAAAGTTGAGGTGCGCAGTCACCGGTCATGGGGCAGCCAGCCTACGCGCGACCGCAGAATCGCGATTGAAGCGCCGGAGAAAGAGCAAGAGGGCAAAGGCGAAGACAACCAACAAGAGCGACAAGGCCTGCGCGGTATGGATATCGAGCTCCAGTGCGGTGTAGATGGCAAGCGGCAGGGTCTGCGTCTTTCCCGTCATGTTCCCCGCGAACATCAAGGTGGCACCAAATTCGCCCAATGCGCGGGCCCAGCTCATGGCCGCGCCACCGATCAGCCAGGGCCGAGCGAGCGGCAGCGCCACCCGAAA
>PMJE01000612.1 GCA_003157315.1 Myxococcales bacterium
GAAGGTGATCGGAGTGGCTGTGCCACCTGATACAGCTGCCATGAAGAAGACGCAGTCGTTGTTGTCGACAAGCAGCGTGGTGTGATCAGGCGTGACAGTTACCTTGCCAGCCACGGCACCCGAGTTAAACGTGGTTTTGGTTGCGCCCCACGTACCCTGCCAGGTGTTACCGGTACTGCTGACGACCCCGAGTTCACTCATTAGGCCACCGCCGCCTCCGATCTTGGTGGTTTGCGTATCGACCTCGCCCATGTACGACACGCCAGTCCACAGGAATATGCCCGTCAGTCCAGTGTCGCCATTGGCCGTGCTCCAGTCTCCCGTCGCGTTGGTGCCGTCCTCGGTAACCATACTGGACTTGGTAGCCGTGCTTCCCTCCATCTGCTTGCAGACCGCGGCGTTGTAATTCGTGCCCCAGACGTCAAGCAGACTGGCTGTTTGTGCGGTGGACGCGGTGTCGCCAGCCGTGCCAGGGTCCAGCAGAGCCTGGGTGATGTAGCGCGAAGGATCGAGCGCGTGAGAGATCTTGTTCATCTCGGAGAGAATTGGAGTTCGCGTCCCTATCCCGTCGTGGATTTCGTTGCCCACGCTGTAAAGGGCCACGCTCGGGTGGTTGCGATCCCGCATGATAAATCCGGTGAAATCGACCTCCCACCACTTTGCACTCGTGGCAGCTGCGGGCAACGCCGGCATTCCGGTCGGCTTCGTCGAGGCCACATTGAAGTACAATGCATAGTCCCCAGCATCGGAGTACTTGTGCGCGCCCCAGACATCGGTGAACTCGTCGAGCACGAGCATTCCCATTCGATCCGTCAGATCGAGGAAATCCGGGCTGGGCGGATCATGCGCCGTACGCCAGGCGTTCGACCCGGTGGTCTTGAGCCTCGCGATGCGCCTCTGCACTGCCCGCGCAGGTGGGGCCAGCCCGAGCCCGTGATAGTCCTGATGGTTAGCGGTGCCTGCGAGCTTTATGGATTTGCCGTTGAGGGTCAAACCGTTGTTGAAGATCAGGCTGCGGATCCCGAACGGCGTGTAGTCATCGTCGACCGTGGTGCCGCCAACCTGGACGTTGGTCAACAGCGAGTACATGTTGGGATTCTGTAGATCCCACAACTTCGGATTCGCCACCGTAACATCGAAGGTGAAGCTGGCCGATGCCCCGGCTGCGATGGTCTGGGCAGCCGCCGAGCCGGTTCCCGCCTGTGTCCCATCCGGACCACTGACAATGCCCTGCACGGTCACGCTCTGAGAGGTCGTGCCGCTGTTGACCACCGCGGTTTGAACATGGACGGTCGCCGACGTGGTTGTGGGCGAGGGCGTTTGCACGTAGGTGGCCCACTGATCGACATGCACCGGATTGGTGGCGAGTAGGCGGACATGCCGGTAGATACCAGCGCCGGCGTAGAAACGCGACGCGGGCTGTTTCGATGTGTCGCACTTGACCGCGATCACGTTGTCCGTCGTCCCGAACTTGACGTTCGCCGTGATGTCGTAGCGGAAGCTGACGTACCCGTAGGGATGGTTCCCGATTTGAGTGCCATTGACGTAGACGGTGCTGTTCCCCATCACGCCGTCAAACTCTACGTAGACCTGGTCGCCCGAGAGGTTGTCCGGAAGCGTGAAGTGCTTGCGGTACCATGCGATTCCCGAAGCCACCCAGGCGCCCCTGCCCGTGGTCGCGGCCGATGATGAGAACGGGTTAGCGGGAGGGCTGGTCCCCTCAATGGCCCAGTCGTGCGGGACGCTCAATGAGCGCCATGTGCTGTCTGCGAACGTCGCGCCGTCCGCCCCGGTCGCGTCACCGTTCTTGTAGAGCCAGCTCGCGTCAAACGGCATGATGGTTCGGACCCGATTNNGCCGCCCGACTTGGCGGTGCCGCCGGTCGTCGGGGTATTGCCACCCTTTGGAGCGCCGGCCTGGCCACCAGCTCCTCCGGAAAGAGCGCCGCCATCAACAATAATCGTGCCGCCGCTGCTGATTGATCCGCCGCTCTTGATCGATCCGCCGCTGGCGCCTCCGGTGGTTGGGGTGGTGGTACTCCCACCAGTTGTCGCCTGTCCACCTGTGCTGGGCGTGCCACCGGTATTGGCTGTGTTGCCCCCCGAGGCGGCTCCGCCGGTCGTGGCGCCTCCGCTGCCAGTGGTCGATGGTGTGTTGTTTCCGCTGCAACCAACAGCCAGGACCGTGCCGACTAGCAGCACCGGGACGAAACAGTGAGTCTTTCGCATCATGTTCATGGCTCCTCTCCAAAGCATCCGAGATCTTGCCTGAGAAATGCAGTGAACCGGCTCCGTCATATGGCTCAGCCGATTCGCACCGAAGATGGGATCTATATTCTATGCCTCACCCGGCATCCCGCCAATGCCTATACCACGAGCCGGGATGATCCCCGTGATGATCGCGTGCCTCTGCCGCCGGATCCGGGAATGCCCAGAATTGAACTGCCATCTATCCCGTTTGCCTGAACGGACGCCGCCACACGATCCAAACACGCGAGAACGGTGCGTTGGTCAAAAGGGGTTATGGGGCGCCAGATGGCGCAGCGCGCTCTATTCATTTTTCAGGCGTCGTCTCGCGAGAAGCCGCGCCTGCAGGGCGCTGCCCGCTGCTACTCCGACGGGTTGGGCGGGATGGAGAGCAGATGGCGTTGGACGTCGGCTGCCCAAGAGGTTTCCGGGTACTTCTTGATCATGATCCGGGCCTCATCCTGGGCCTCCTTGAATCGCCCGATATGGGCCAAGGACTTGGCCACGCTCCATTCAAATTCAGGCGCACTTGGGCTGTTGGGGAATCGCGCGAGCGCCTCTCTCGCCAATTGCAGCGACAAGGGAGGGTCAGACGCTGCCAATTCATGAAGTTTCGCCATCAGCGAGGCTTCGTCCAGGCTCGCTCTAGCGTCAGGCCCGACAGATTGCCGACGATGCACCGCGCCTTTCGGTGAGGTGACCTGCGCTGGGGGCGGGGCCAGCGGTTTTACGGCGGCGTCGGGGTCCATGGCTGAGGGCACAACTGCCACGGTGTCTCGCTTGTCCACCGAGGGTCGACGCGGTGGCCGGTACCGGAGGGCGAAGGCGCCCAGCACAACCGCCAGCGCAATGAGGCCGAGGGTTCCCAGAAACAGAATTGCAGGCTTGGACATTGCCTCCTCGACTGCTGCGTTCAAGCTACTCCAGAGTTCAAGCAAAGAAAACCGCGACCGCACGATCCGTGTCTCTGCTTCAGGATCGGTACTACGGCGGGTTGGGCGGGTGGTTCAGCAGGTGGCGGTCGACGTCGGCGGCAAAGTCATTGCCCGGATACTTCTTGACCATGACCCGGGCCGCTTCCTCGGCCTCTTTGTAGTGCTCCATGTTGGCCAGGGCCTTGACCAGGTTCCATTCGAATTCCGGCGCGCTGGGGCTATCTGGAAAGCGAGCGAGCGCCTCCTTCGCCAATTGCAGCGACAGAGGCGGGTCCGACGCCGCCAGGTCATGCAGCCTCGCCATCAGCGATGCCTCGGAAAGCAACGCCCCTGCGTCCTTCCCAACAAATTGCCGAAGATGCGCCACCTCTATCGGGGGCGGTGCCGGGGGTGGAGCAGGTTTCGCCGGGGCCGCATCGAACCTAGCAGCCGGCGCGGGAGTTGCAGCCGTCTCGTGCTCTTCGATTGGCGACGGTCGCGGCCGGCTGTCCCGCAGGGCGAAGGCGGCGAGCAAGATCGCCAGCGCAATGACGCCGAGGGCTCCCAGAAACACAATTGCAGGCTTGGACATAGCTTTCCCGACCGACGCGCTGACCCTAACTCAGTGCTCAAACAAAGACAACCGCGACCGCGCGGGGTTTCGGTTCTACTTCAGACTCGGTATTAGGTCGCGAGTTATGGTGTGGGAGTCGGCGTAAATAGTCTTAAGATTCGCCCATTGGTTGGTCTCGTAGCCCGCCCAGACGCTGAACAGTATCCAGGGCGCCGCAGTGGGGAACATAGTGCTGGGATTTGGGGCTGTGCCGCACTCATGCAGCGCGATCGGCATCGTGCTGCCCATGATGACTTTGCAACTGCTATACAGCGAGGTGAACGGTGGGTTACTCCCGTAGGTGTCCCCTCCCGAAATGTCAACCATAGTTGGCCCCGGCCAATAGGCGCTAGTCGGCGAGCCGCTGTAGGGCATGAGCCAGATGATGTTGTTGTTGCCCTTGGTGGCGGTGAGGTAGTTGAACGAGTACTTCCACAATGCGATGAACTCGGCTCCGGTTCCCTTGCTCCACCAGAACCATCCGTTGGACTGCGTCTCGTGAAAGAGCGCCAATATCACCGGCATGTTGGCGGCCGCCATGGCCTTGAATTGAACGGTCATATAGTCGAGCCTGGAAGTCCAGGCCGTGTTCTCCGCTGTCCCCGCCGTTATGATGTTGGTGAAAAAGCCGCTGCCGGGAGTAGACTCGGAGCAGTTCGTGCCGGTGTAGCAGTCGTTCATGCAGGTTGTGCCGGACACTGGCATGCCGCTGTGGTAGCGATACATGACCAGGCCACCCGCGTTCCAATGGGCAATGGCATGTGTAGTGGAAATGTTAACGCCCGTGCAGCCGGCGCTGCTGTGGTACGCAAAATCGGTGCCGTGAACCGCTGGGGTTTTCAAGCCTTGGCCGGCGTACGAACTGATGTCAGTGGGGTTATCGCTCCAGTTGCCTTCCTGCTGCCCTGACAAGACGTGGTTGCCGTATTGGCTATACAGGTAGCAAAGCACGTTCTTCGTCTGCTGCGAAGCATTGGGAGTGACAGGCTGGACATTGCATGAAATGGTAGATGTCGAACCGCCAGCACCGCCGTTCGCGGTCGCGCCGCCGCTCGCGGTTGTACCGCCGCTCGCAGTAGTACCGCCGGCCCGGGTGGCGCCGCCAGTCGGGGTGGCACCGCCGGTTCGATTCGTACCGCCGGTCAAGTTGGCACCGCCGGAAGGATTCACACCACCGGTCGACGTCACACCACCGTTCGAAGTCACACCACCGGTCGGGACGCTGCCGCCTGTTGCGTCGTTGCCCCCACTGCCTACCGTGACGGTCTGACCGCCCGTGCCTGGGTTTCCTCCACTCCCGGTCACTGTTCCCCCGGTGGCAACCACACCACCGCTTCCTCCCATCACGCCACCAGTCGTAGCCGATCCACCAGTTTCCGTGATGGGGTTCTGTTCGCTATTTGTACAGCCAAGAGAAACAGCCAGAGAAGCTGCGAGGGCCAAGCAGTAGATCTTTTCCATGCGACGTCTCCTTGCCAGACGAGCGGTTCGGCGATTTCCGAAGGCTGGATCCAGCCTACTAACCAGAAGGGCGTCAAATTCCGGCAACCTTCTATGGATTTGTCGTAATGCGACCGTTCACCCGGGAACGGTCACCAGCGAAGGCGCGGGTTGGCCTACTGCGTTTGCCTACTCAAATGGTGCCGGGGAGCTGCGCCATCTTTTGCTTGGCGACGAGAGAATCATGCATCTGCACCGGCGCGTGACGGGGCTACAATGTCTCTGTGATCGCGAATGCAACCCGCAAGTTCGCCCTGCTAGTCTTGGCGACGTCCGCATGCGGCCGATCTCCGATGGGCGGTGCCCCTGGTGCCGTCACCAGCAACCGCACAGACAGCGGCGTGGGTACGAACGGTGGTGTGCACGATGCTGGGATTGCGGGCCAAGCGGGCGGCGTCCCCGACAGCGCTGCGCCGACCGAGGGAGGAGCTAGGACAACAACCAGCGCTTTCACCCAGATCTCCTCCGGCGGGCTGTCTACCTGCGGGCTGCGGGCCGATGGCACGGTCGCTTGCTGGGGCAACAACACCTACGGCGAGTCGGCTCCCGTGGCCGCCACCTTCACCCAGATTTCCACCGGTGGGATCCACAACTGTGGGCTACGCACTGCCGGCACCGCCATTTGCTGGGGCTCCAACTACTACGGCCAATCGGCTCCTCCGGACGGTGCCTTTGCCCAGATTTCCGCCGGCAATTGGCACACCTGCGGGCTACGGGCCGACGGAACCGCCACCTGCTGGGG
>PMJE01000640.1 GCA_003157315.1 Myxococcales bacterium
GGAGCGTAACGAAACCGCGGCAAGGGTCTTCCAGCGAGGCCCATGCGATTTAGCGGTGGGGATACCGACCGCTTGCCGCCGCGAAACTGGTATCTTTCCCCGAAGAAACTGCATGGAAACGTCAGCGAAACAGTCGCATGAGCCACGGAGTTGGCCTGCAGTTCTTTGGATAGTGGTAGGACGACAGCCGTGACGATCCGCGAGCAGTTGGAAGCCGACGAAGACCAGGTGCTTTCGCGCTTCGCGCAGAAGAGCCGCCTGTCGCGTGGCCGCGATCGGCATGAACTGGCCGACGACACGCGACCCATTTTCCAGCATGACCGGGACCGCATCCTGCACTCGAAAGCCTTCCGCCGTCTGGCGGGCAAGACGCAGGTCTTTCTCGCGCCCGCGGGCGATCACTACCGCACCCGCCTAACCCACACCCTGGAGGTGTCGCAGATCGCGCGCACCATCGCGCGTGCCCTGCGCCTCAACGAGTCGCTCACCGAGGCGATTGCCATGGGTCACGATCTGG
Organism: Myxococcales bacterium; assembly: GCA_003157315.1. The sequence continues at coordinate 518 of PMJE01000640.1, forward strand.
GGCATACGCCCTTTGGCCACGCCGGCGAGCGGGCACTGGCCAAGCTGGTTTCGGGCGGTTTTCATCACGGCCGCCAGTCGGTGCGCGTGGTGGAAGTGCTGGAACACGACGGGATGGGGCTCAATCTGAGTGTCGAAGTGCGCGACGGGATTCTCAAGCACTCCAAGGGCAAGGGGGAGATCGTGTCGGACAACCCCGACATGTCCGCGCTAACCTTGGAGGGTCAGATTGCGCGCATCGCGGACATCGCGGCCTACGTGAACCACGATCTCGACGACGCGATTCGCGGGCAGATCCTGGCAGAACACGACATGCCGGCCGAAGTCGTGGCGGTGCTGGGCCACTCCCACAGCCAACGCATCGGCTCGCTGGTCACCGACACAGTCGAGGCCTCGCGCCTGGAAGACAAGCGCCAGATTCGCCTAAGCCCCGCGGTACTGCACGCCCTGGTCACTCTGCGGGATGTGCTTTTCGAACGGGTCTACGAACGCCCAGACATCCGCGCCGAGTTCGAGCGCGCGGAGCGGGTGGTGAGCGAACTGTGGGCCTACTTCCATCTCCACGCCGACGAGTTCCATGCGCGCCACTGGCCCAAGGGCGTGCCCGACACTGAGGATCTCTCGCGCGCGGTCGCCGATTTCATCACCGGCATGACCGACCGCTACGCTCTGCGCACCTATGAAGAGTGTTTTCTGCCGCGACCGTGGACAGTTGTGTAGTTAGTGTTCAGGGATGAGCTTCATGAGAAACCCACCATAGGGCGCCATCTTGATGCCCTGTACGTCGGTGGCGTTGCGCTGCCGTTTCGTGACCACCAATTCCGTCGGGCTGGAACCGTCCGCCACAAGCAACATGTTGAAGAGGCCGGTACCGAGGAGTTCCATGGGGACGGCGCGGGTCTTGGCGGTTGCATCGCCGTTCAGTCCGCCCACGTACCAGGTGCGACCCTTGCGCCGGGCGATGATGACCGTGTGGCCAGGATCGCCGTCGATCAAGTGGGTTTCGTCCCAGGCGCTGGGCAGACTATACAGCAACTTCACCGCCTCCTTTGGGATGGCGCTCTCGCTATCGACGAATGAGCGCAGCCCAGATTCGAAAACCACGCTCGACCCCAACGCATGACCGCAGGTCATGGGTGCCCGGCGTGCCGGCTCGCCAAATGCGATGGGCATGGGTTGCATCGGACCCACCACATTGCGGGTAAAGGGCTCGATCAGGTTCTGTCGCGCTTGCCTGGCCCCATCGCCTGCTGCCTGGCCGCTGCGCCAGGTGGTACTCGAAAGCAGGTTGGGATAGCTGCGATCCCATCCTGCACCGGGGATTCGGCCCTCGAACTCCACCAGCAAATGGTGTCTTCCCGCCTCTTCCAGCAGTGCCAGCAAGGATGTAACCACATCGGGTTTGCCGCTCTGCGAGACGGCAACCCGCACGCCCTTCAATCCCGCACTGGCGAACTCGGCGAGCGGCAGCGCAGCCGCATCCCGGGACTCGACCAGCAGCCCGACCTTCTTGCTGGCAGCGGCGTGGACGAGCTTGTGCCAAGCACCCTTGCCGCCGGCGGAAATTCCGGCATAGCCCCAGCCCATGGCGGCAGCGAGATCAGTCCCGTGCGCGCCACGGCCGGCACTGGCCTCGCCTGCACCCATGTGCCAGGCCACGTTGTCGGGCCGGACCCAATCCCCAGCGCCTGCCGGGGCCGGCGCAGCGAGATCAGTCACCAGGCCCGATTCCACGATGCCGGCCAGCCCGTCCGAGATGATCACGACTCGCCAGGGGCTGGACCAGGGCAAAGTGGAATTCGGCTGCACGTCTCCGCGCCCCGCCTCCTCGTCGGGATGAGGAAAGCGGAAGCGATAGATCTCACCCTCGGATTTGGCCGCAAGCCCGAGGGCCGCATGGCCGGCGGCCAGCCCAGATTCGGCCAGCAAGGCCCAGTGTGCCCCGTCGGCCGAGGCGAACAGGGCTGGCAACGCCCAGGTTGCGCCCGCTGGCGCCGGCGTGCCCGCGGGCACGTCGGTCAACCATTCAGCCTGACCACTTTCTGCCTGGCTCGCGCCGGGTTGGTACTGGGGCAGCAGAATCGCTCGTGCCGCAGTCACAAAACGAAAGCCGGTGGCCTCGCCAGCAACGGTGACCCGCCCAGAATTGGTTTCGGGAAAATGATAGCGAAAGGCAAATCCGTCGTCGTAGGCGCGCACGATAAGGTCCATGCGCGCGTGTTGCGGCGTCTCGAACGAAAGCATCTGTTCGACTGCGTTGTCGTTGAAGTGGCTGCGCTTCCCGCGCGGCAGAGTGTACTCATCCGTCACCCGGCGCTGGTTTTCGCCCAAAAAGTGCAGGTCGTCGGTGAAATCCGCATCCTTGCGGGTGATGCCGAGCGGTGACCAGCGCAGTATCTCGGTACGAGCCTCGCCGCCTCCCAGCGTGACCCGATAGTACAGGCGTGGCGGCGCAGGATAGTCGGCCGTCCCGGCCAACGAGAAGTAGCGAACCTGTACCGTCACTACCCCGCCCGGGGACTGGATCACCCAGCCATCCGGCGGAACCACGGCCGCGCCCTTGTTGACCGCCGAGGCACAACTCAGCAGGCCCATCCCTAGCGGGAGAAGAAAACGCAGACAGCTTTTCATCGTCGGACAATTACACCCGAAAGCCAGGTCAAGCTCAAGAAACGGCCGGCTGGAGCAGCGCGGAAGGGCACAAACTTGCTATTGACCACGCGGACCTCACGCCTCTACTGTCACGATTGCTCGCTATTTTGCGGCCCACAGGAGAGTCACCATGAAAAGCATTCGCTGGGCATCTGCCACTACTTTGGTGATTGGACTTGCGTCGTTCGGTTGCGGAGGGGGTTCCAGCCCGCCCCCAGACGCCGCTGTCGGCCCTTTGGGCACCGGAGGCAGCAGTGCGGACTCCGGCGGTGCCGTGAGCGACACAGGCGGTGCGGACAGTGGCAGTGCTGACGGCGGTGCCACCAGCCTGGACAGTGCGCTGGGGGACACGGTTGTCGCGGACGGGTCGATCCCGACGAGCCTTGATGGCGCGCTCGACTTGGCCAGCTCGGCGCTGGATGTCCCCACGAGATTGCTGGCGGATGGATCCCCGGGTTCGGATGGCGGGGCGATGGATGCGGCCGTCGCTGAAAGTGGGGCTGACGCTGGCGTGGCCGATGTTGCGCTTCCGACTCTGGCGGAGGCTGGAGCCGACAGTGCGCTTGACGTGGCCGTCTCAGATGCTCCTGCCGCGCCGGATTCTCCCTCGGACATAGCCACTGGTGCAGGGGATGGCGGCGTGGTCGCAGTCGACGCAGGCGCTGACCGCGGACCCCCCACTACGCTCGCCTCAGGCCAGAAAGATCCCCAAGGAATTGCGGTTGACTCCAGCAGCGTCTATTGGACAAACGGAGGCGGCGGCACAGTGATGAAGGTCGCCGCCGGGGGCGGCACTCCCACCACGCTCGCCTCCGGCCAGGGCTACCCACAAGGCATCGCGGTTGACCTCGCCAGCGTTTACTGGACCAACTATGGCGGCGGCGCGGTGATGAAGGTCCCCTTGGCCGGCGGTACCCCGACCACCCTCGCCGCAGGGCAAAGCGGCCCTAACGGCATCGCCCTTGACGCCACCAGCGTCTACTGGACCAACTACNNGGCGGTACGGTGATGAAGGTCCCCTCTGCCGGCGGCACGCCCGCCACTCTTGCCTCAGGCCAGAACCAGCCCCAGGGCATTGCCCTCGACGCCGTCAGCGTGTACTGGACGAACTGGGGCGGCGGAACGGTAGTGAAGGTCGCATCGGCGGGTGGTACTCCCACCACTCTCGCCGCAGACCAGGTCTACCCGCAAGGCATCGCGGTTGACGGAACCAGCGTCTACTGGACGACCTACGGCG
>PMJE01000030.1 GCA_003157315.1 Myxococcales bacterium
CTTGCACTGATTTCCGTGTCGCGCGCCAGGGCACCGGAATAGGAGGCGCCCCATTCGGTTACAAAAACATCGCCGGTGAAGTCGACCTTCTTGACCGTGCCTACCATCTCTTCGTGGAAGCTCCGGGTTGGAACCGAGAGGGCGACAGTCGTGTCGTTGGTCTGTCCGTAGGTGTGGTAGGTCACGAAGTCGAGCTTGCGGTTGTGCTTGCGGCAGTAGTCGACCAAATTGGTGATGCCGGCGGCCGAGCCTCCGCCTGATTCCGCCGGGCCGCCCACCTTGATCTCGGGGTCGCCGCGCACCAGGCCCTGCACGGTGTAGTCGTACAGTTGGTTGTATCCGGCCATGCCGAGTGAATACATCCAGGAAGATTCATTCCAGATCTCGAAGTACCAATGCTGTTTCACTTCTTGGACGCCGTAGCGCTGCTCCAAGTGCTGTACCAAGGCCGCCATGAAATCCATCCAGCGATTCCAGTCCTTCGGTGGGCTGATGTTCGCGGGCACGTGATTGTACCAATGCAGGGTCTTGGCGGGGTTGGAGGCTAGCGGCGGAGGCGTAAACCCTATTTCCACGAATGGCCGCATGCCGGCGGCAATGATCGCGTCATAGACTTTGTCGAGACGCGCCCAGTTGTACACGGGCTTGTCGTCTACCTCGGTATACGCGCCGATGTCGCCATCCAGAATGCCGTGAAATCGCACGTACTCAAAACCGGCAAGCTCGTGGCCCCTGCGGAGCGCACCCTGGATATTGCGACCCCAGGCGGTCGCAAGAACCGTGTTCGCGTGATCGGCGGCCACCATCTTTTCGTAGAAACGACTCCATGCCGGGCCCGACTGTTTCGCGTCTACGCTGATTCGATAGGCCGGTTCCCCGGCAGTTTGCCAGGGCAGGCGGTCCGAACAAGGCACTCCCTCGGGGTTAGCTGAACCGTTCGCCGCGACGACTTGCGATGGGTCCGCAGCAAGAGCGGTTGATTGTCCCGACGAAGAAGGGATTCTTGCACTGTTGCAGGTGACGTACCCGGCTCCCTTGGGTCCAACACAGGCACACAGGATGCCCGATGAATTCGTACATTCTAGGCCCGACACTGTGCAACTCGCGCCAGCGTTGCACGGAACGATGTCTGCCGAGTGACTGTCGGAGTCGCGCATCTGAGCGAGCGCCTCTGCCCCGGAGCCCTGGGGTGGGCGCAGGCAGCCGCCCAGCATGGTGGACAGAAATATTGCATGTATCGCGTAGTTGCTCATGGTGAATACAAAACGAGCGAGCTCAGCCCAGCCAAGCTCGCTCGAATCAGTCGTCAAGCGTTGGGATTAGTAGAATCCAAGATTGGAGATGGTGACGTCAACCGTGTGGGTAGCGCCAACATCACTGAACCAGTCAAAGCTGAAGTTGAGATTCATGATACCCGGTCCAGGGATGGACCCACATTGCTTTTCGTTCTTGAAGCAGGCCCAAGGTATCCTCAGGGTCTGCGCTCCGGCGGCAAGAACGGGGTAATAACTGGCAGTATTGCCATTGGCCAAATACAGGCCTATGTACAAATGATTGCCAGTGGGGAGTGTCGCCACATTGATGTCTACCGTGAGGCCAGTTAGCCCTGCTCCGCTGATCATTTGGCATCCGAGACCAGCATCGGGGTACGTTGTCTGCAGATTCATCCCCCATCCGCCATTGCCATCCACGGACTCCGCTCCGCCACTGCCCAGATACGTACCCGTGATGTGCATTGAGTTAGTGGCGCAGGTCATCTTCAGGTTGCAGTCGCCGAGGGTGGGACTGTTGCACCACGGGTTATAGAAATATCCGGATGAGGTGCCATCGTTTGCCCATTGACCAATCGTGCAATTGGCGTCGAGGGCAAATATCAGCGGATTCGGCGGGCAAGCGTTTCCCGGAGCTACGCCCGAGTCCAACAAGGTGCAGTCAGGATGCGAGGTCGCAGCAGCGCAAGTGACGGCGATCGCCCCACCTGCGCTGGTCGATCCACCCGCTGCCGTGACCGTGCTTCCACCGGTAAGATCGGCGCCGCCAGTCGCTGTGGCGCCGCCGGGTGCCGTGGCGCCGCCGGCGGTTGTGGCGCCGCCGGCCGCTGTGGCGCCGCCGGTGGCGTTGTTGTTGTTACCTGAGCTTACGCAGGCCACGCTGAAACTTGCCGCCAGTGCGCTGAAGAGGCCGAGATGGGTAGCTGTGCGCAAGAAACTGTTGTTTTGCTGATTGGCTCTAGACATGCGTTCTCTCCGAATTGGATATTTGATAACTGGGAATTGGGTGCCGTCTCCCTGGAAATGCATCCACCCCGCCTGCGGCGGGACACCGCGAGCTACCGCAGTCTCCCAATGCGGCAAAAAAGGTAGTACGGCTACATTGACTTTGTCAATGACTCATCTTGGCCTCTGGCCTGGAGCAGCGACGCTGGCCAGGCATCGGGAGGGCGCAGCGCGCCAGCCTTCGCAGTCAATACTGAACAGAGGTCATCTCCCGGCGGGCAATGGCGGCGGCCCGGGCACCGCCTGGCTGATCAGATCGAAGGACGCCTGGCGAGACCGGCGCCGCTCGCTGTCAGCGCAATGGCCTGGCCATCTTATGGTCGGCCCCCCGAGGGGGTGAATTGGAAAGTGCTGATCGTGATATCGACAGGGTATTGAGTCGCAGTGTACGGGGTGGTTGCGTAGCCACTGTTTAGACTGAAAGGATCCGTGAATGAGAATGAAATGCCGGCAATCGCATAGGGCGTTGTAACCCCCAACTGGTCCCAGGTAAACTCGACGGCGGTGGCGGTTGCCGTCACTGGCACCGCGACGCTGGAACCGCAGGTGGTGGCCGTGCAGGTCCCGCAGTTCTTGGGATTGCCCGCGGAATCCAGTTTAAGTGCCGCCGTACTCGGGGTCGAGACTGCCATCGCTAGTCCTACGCTGCCTGTGCCGGTCGAAACTGGGCCGATGCTGCCAGAAATCACGAAGGATATTCCCCCGTAGGCCGACGCATCAATGGTGCACGCATCTGCATAGGTGGGTGGCGCCGCGGTAGCCGTATTGCATTCCCACCAAAGCCCCAGTCCGGAATAGGCACCGACGGTTCCCTGGATGTTCCAATTTCCGTCGGCTACTGTCTGAGTGAGCGGATAGGCACTCACGGTTCCTGTGCCGCAGGCGGGGACCGTCGTCGGATAGACATAGGGGCCACCGAAGATGCTCTGACCCCAGGTCCCAAACACAACCGGCGTCGTGGCACCCGCGGCGATTGAAAAACCTGAAATCAATGCATCCGGCGGCACGGTTCCGGGGGTGCAATAGATGGTAGCCGGGGGATTGCAATCGACTACGGCTGAGCCACCTGCGGCAGAGGTCGAAGTACCGGCCGTGCCGCCGGCCGCACCACCGGCACTAGTGCCCACAGAAGATCCTCCGGTTGCCGCGACCGTGACTCCCCCGGTTGTCGTGACCGCCGTGCTGCCGAGGCCGCCCCCGGCACCGCCAGTACTGGCAAGACCAGCGTTTGTGCCGTTGGCGCAGCCCATCGCCAAGACGACTGGCACGAACGATGGGAATCCAATTCTTGAGATCAATGAAGGCCGACGAGTAGACATGGGGTAGATTCCTTTTGCGCAGGCCATCCAGGACACTTGCTTTCTGAAAGGCTATTATATACCCCGGACGGGCAGGGGGCCGTTCTTGGTCGGAGTGACGGTGTTGATCCTTCCGTTCGCGTCGAAGGTCAGTTCATCAATGCACACCGAGCGGCGGAAGGAGTTGCCGTTTGAGAGTTCGCTGGTGTGATAAAGGACATACCACTTGCCCTTGAACTGAACGATCGAGCCGTGTTGCGTGACAGAAGCGGCGTGCTCCATCACCTTGCCGGCGTAGGTGAACGGTCCCATCGGACGATCGCCGATGGCGTAGACCTGCGTGGCGGTAGGCGCCCAGCCATCGGAATACACGAAGTAGTATCTTCCCGCCCGTTTGAAGACGAAGGGGGCCTCGCCGTAGCCTTCGGGCAATACCGGGTCCTTGCCGGGCGCCGCCAGCGGAACCGGCTTCCCTTGTGCGTTCAGAAAGGAAACGGTGCCAAGTTCGCCGGCCAGCTCAGTGAGGGAGGGTTTGAGTTTCACGACCTTCGGCTGGCGGCAGCCGAAATACAAATAGGTCTGGCCGTCGTCGTCCTGAAGCACGGCGGGATCAATCGGCTCGGGCCCCGCCTTCGTGGTCAAGGTGCCGTCGATCAACGGTTTTCCGATGGCGTCCTTGAACGGTCCCTCGGGTTTGTCGCCCACCGCAACGCCGATCTTCGTGCGATCCACCGGCAAAAAGAGGTAGTACTTGCCATTCGCCTGGACGCAATCTGGTGCCCAGGCCCACCGGCTCGCCCACGCGAAGTCCTTCACGCGAAAGATCGAGCCGTGGTCTTTCCAGGTTTTCAGGTCAGCGGTCGAGAGCAGACGCCAGTCCACCATGTCCCAGTAGGTGGCATCCGCCTGGTCGTGCGAGGTGTAGACATAGAGGCGATCGCCGAAGACCCGGCCGGTGGGGTCGGCGGTGAAGATGTTCGTCACCAGCGGATTCGCGCCCAAGACGACGGTTGCGGCGAGCGAGCTGGCGAGAAGCAGCGGCAGGGAATATTTCAGAAGTCTCATAATGGGCGGATTGAGCGTAGCGGAGCGGAAGAAATGAGCAAGCAAAGCGATTGGGCTTGCCGGTAGGTTGAGGTACTATCCCCCAAAATCGCCCATCAGGGATAGGACCCATGCTCCAGCACAGCATTCAGCTCCACAGCATCGACTACCTCTTGCTCGTCACGTACTTCCTGTTC
>PMJE01000178.1:0-147 GCA_003157315.1 Myxococcales bacterium
AGAAATCATATTCTCCCAGCCCGCCCGTCAGGCCATAGCCCAGGGGCTGAACATTCTCGCCAACACCGTCAAGGCGACGCTGGGTCCACGCGGACGCAACGTCATCATCGAGAAGTCGTGGGGCTCGCCCACCGTGACCAAGGACGG
>PMJE01000178.1:190-437 GCA_003157315.1 Myxococcales bacterium
CGCTCGCCTGGTGGCCGCCGGCTCTAACCCGATGGACATCAAGCGCGGGATCGATGCCGCTGTGGCCAAGGTGGTCGAGAGTCTCAAGGAGCAGTCCAAGCCCACCAAGGGCAAGAGCGACATCGCCCAGGTCGGGACCATCAGCGCCAATGGCGACAGCATGATCGGTGACATTCTGGCCGAGGCCATGGAGAAGGTGGGCAAGGAGGGTGTGGTCACCGTAGAGGAGGCCAAGTCGATGGAGACC
>PMJE01000178.1:450-4433 GCA_003157315.1 Myxococcales bacterium
AACAAGCTGCGCGGCACCCTGCATGTGTGCGCGGTCAAGGCCCCGGGCTTCGGCGATCGCCGTAAGGAGATGCTGAAGGACCTGGCGGTGCTAACCGGCGGTCAGTGCATGACCGAGGATCTGGGTCTGAAACTCGAAAACGTGACCCTGAAAGACCTCGGGCGCGCCAAACGCATCACCGTGGACAAGGACAACACCACCATCGTGGAAGGCGCAGGCAAGAAGGCCGAAATCGAGGCGCGAGTGAAGCAGATCCGGGCGCAGATCGAGGATACCAAGTCGGACTACGACCGCGAGNNGATGAAAGAGAAGAAGGCTCGCGTAGAAGACGCCCTGCACGCCACTCGGGCAGCGGTCGAGGAGGGAGTTGTGCCCGGAGGCGGCGTGGCGCTGCTGCGCGCGCTGCCGACGCTCGACGGTCTGAAATTCGACGACGACCGCCGCTACGGCGTCAATATCGTCCGGCGTGCCCTCGAGGAACCGATGCGCCAGATCGCCGAGAACGCCGGCGTGGACGGCTCGATCGTGGTGGAGAAGGTCAAGAACGGGAAGGGCGCCTTCGGGTTCAACGCCGCTACCGAGGAATACGAAGACCTCGCGAAAGCCGGCGTTATCGACCCGACCAAGGTCGTGCGCGCCGCGCTCCAGAATGCAGCGTCGGTGGCTGCCCTGATGCTGACCACCGAGGTTCTGGTGGCCGAGAAGCCCAAGAAGAAGGAAGAAGCAGCCCATGGTGGTGGCGGCGGCGGCATGGGTGGCATGGGCGGCATGGGCGACGACTACTAGTCGCAGCTTGTCGGAAGATTCGCGGCCCGGGTAGGCTGGGCCGCGGGTCGCGTGGGCGTGACGGTGAGCGAGTTCGTGGGCGGCGCGCGTGGGAGATAAATCGCGTGCCGTCACGCGAGTCGCGCACGCAGTCCGGTTAACGCTGGTCGCTCACGCGACCGCTCACGCTGTCCGAACTGTGCGGGACCTCTCCCGGTTTGCCGGTGAGGCAGGCCTCCGTCAAAGACAAACTGCTGCCGCCCTTTCTTCGTGCGGCGATGTACAATGGGCCAGTGCAAGCCGAGCCACAGGAATCCAAACGCAAGAGCCCCCGCATCGAGGTCTACGCCCAGGCCGAGGTCAAGGGTTGTGAGATCCACATCATGGATGTGCGCAACCTCTCGGCGGGAGGTATCTATCTTGTGGGGACACCCGAGGAATACCCGGACCTGAGTCCAGGCACCAATTTCGAGTTGGTGATCTTCGGTGCGGAAGATGGCATGGGCGACGACCCCGATTTTAATGTCTCCTGCCATGCCACCATCATCCGCATCGACGAAGGCAGTCCGGGCAAGCGACCACCGGGGTTCGGCGCAACCGTCGCGCCGATTGACGAGGAAAACCGCAACCGATTGTCCAACCTTCTCCTGCGCGCCGACAACTATCGGGTCGGTGATCCGCGGCGCTAGCGTAGATCCCGGCTAGTCAACGATTCCGAGCTTGGCCAGCCGCTCCCTCAGCACGTTGCTGCGGCTCCTCTCGGCGTTGAGCTGGTCGTGCAACCGGGCGACAATGGTTTCGTGTTCCTGGATCTTGGCCAGGGTGGGGACATCGTGCACACGCACAGCCAGCTTGCGGGTGATGACCAGGAGCCAGCCGAGCAGGGCAAAGATGAGCAGGGCGACGGGTGCGATGAGTGCGAGGGACAGGCCGGCGATCTTGTTTGTCCTGGTGTACTCGCCACGCAGCGACTCGAAGTCGCGCTGGGCATGCGCCAGGGCGTCGCGTGTTCTTGCCAGCTCGCTGTCGGCCGAGGCCTTGTCGCGCGCCAGCGCCGCTTGGGCGGAGACCATTCGGTTGTTCTCTTGCGCCAGCGCCGCGACCTTGGCGTCGAGATCGACCCGGCGGTCGGTTTCCCTCTCCAGCATCTCCTCGAGCGCTGCGGTCTTCTGGGCGGGGTTCATGGGCTTGCCCACCGTTATCTGGCCTCGCGGGGAGGGTGCCGGCAAAGTAGCGTCGCCTGATTCCTCGGCAAGAGCAACCGGAGCAAGAATGAGAGCCGCGACTAGCGCTGCGGTTGTGCGCATCCGCTCCCTCCGGATGGTAAGCGGGGACAGAAACAAGACACTCCCGCATGACGGCAGAAGTCTTCTGGGCCGCGCGATGAGTTCATCGTTCTATGACCTCGTCAGGTCGGCCCTCCGGGTTGAATCGGCCGGTATCACTGCGCTCCGAAGGCAACCGACGGGCTGTGTCGTTGAACGAAACTGGCGGTTGCCAGGCGCGCTTCTGCTCTCTCCCATGCATACCCCACGATCATTTTCGGTGGCCCGGGCATGCCGGGCTGGTTCGCCGTGCCATCGTAGACCTCAATCTCGAACGGATCGACCGCGCGCGCAGGTCGAGGCAGAAGCGCGACAAGAGCTGCGATCCACATGATCGCAACGCGCAACCCATGCTTGCTCTGAATCACGCGCACAGGTGATTACGGAGGGTCTTCACTTCACGATCATGCCGCAGGCAATGCGATCACCGGCGTTGCCGGCCGGGACACAAGCGAGAACAAAAAGACCAGCAGGATGGTTTTGCGCACAGTGCGCAATTTTAGCCACGATCGTGCCCGTGTCGATCAGAATAGATAAGAATAATTAAGTCAGCGCTACGGGGTGGCGAAACTCGGTCCCTCTACCATCAGGGTGCCAGCAATGAACGAGCTGACACACGAGGGTGGACTGACCTGTTTGGCCTTGCTGACATAGGCACTGTAGCTTCCCTGCACCCCAATGCTGCTGCAATCGTTGATGTCGAGGGTACCGTCGCTGTTGGCGGTCGCCTTTTGCACCAGTCCTTGGTAGGCGCTGCTGACCACCGGGCCGTAGGCAGTGCCGTCGATGTATCCCTGGTCGATAGATTTCTTGGTGAGATAGAGAAACATCCCGGTACCCGACGACTCGTCCCAGTTGTCCGAAAGCGTGCATTTGTCCACCACCTGACACCAACGGCCGCTTTTCGCGTCCTGGTTTGCCTTGAGGCCAGCGGTAAGCTGGCCGAGGATCGTCATAAGGCCCGCTCGTCCTGGGTGGTCCGCGGGCAAATAGTCGAATACGTCGGCGATGAGTACCGCGTACCAGCCCAGGCCCTCGCTCCACACTTCGGGCGATAAACCCGTGGTGGGGTTGGCCCACGAGGCCTTCTTGCTTTCGTCATAGGCATGCAAGAGCAGCCCGTCGGTCTTCATGCAGTGGTTAACGATGTCGGTCATCTGCGTGACGACCTCGTCGAAGGCGGTGGTATCACCCGTCGCATGTCCGTAACGGGCAAGAAACATCTCGCCCATGAACACACCGTCGACCCACATCTGATTCGGCTTGTCGGTACTATGCCAGAAGCCTCCATCGCTGTTGCGCGGGTAGGTAGCAAAGGCTTGGCGCATGGTATCGGCCGCCTTTCGGTACTGCGTCCCCTGGGTTTGCTCGTAGAGAAACAGAATGGCGTAGCCGGGAAGGAAATTGTCCAAATTCCCTCCGCTGAAGCCCGAAACATTTCCGGCTGCGTTGACATGCTGGTCGACATACTTCTTGATGTAGGCGAGGTACTTGGGGTCTTGGGTGGACCGCCAGACCTTTTCGAGCGTCCACATCGTGTATCCAACCTCCCAAGAAAAGCTGGAGGAAGCGATAGTGTCGGGATTGGGGTTGCGTGCGATAACCGAATTGGCCATCCGCACCGCCCAGNNCCCGCCGATGCTGCCACCTAAGCCGGTGCCGCCCGATCCCGCGGCTCCGCCGGCGCCGCCGGTCCCGGTCTTGCCCCCGGCGCCCCCGCTCCCGTACCCGCCACCCGCACCAGCGCCACCGGTGCCCGTGACGCCCCCGCTGCCGGTCGTGCCCCCACTCGACCTGCTGCCTCCCCCACCCGCGACAATACCACCCGTTGCAACGATGCCCCCGCTGTCCGTCATTCCTCCACTGGCCTTGCTGCCTCCGCCACCCGCGCCG
>PMJE01000350.1:0-2769 GCA_003157315.1 Myxococcales bacterium
CCGCGACGAAATGGCGCCCTTGCCGCGGGTCACCGCCTACGACCTGCTCGACCGCATATCGCGCAAGATGCCCGCTGCCGACCAGGTGGCCATCGACGTGCAGGACCTGGATATCAAGACCAAGAAGACCACCATCAAAGGCACGGTGGATTCCGCCGCGGCGCTTGACGACGTGGTGGCCAAGCTCAAAGAGATCGATTGCTTCGAAGAGATCAACAAGGGCCCCCTCACCGAGGTCAGCGGTGGCGCAAAGCAGTTCAGCCTGACCATCAACTCAAAGTGCCCGTAAGGAAGCCATGGGATTNNTGGCAGGCTACCTCATCGTCGATTCGCTACAGGAGATCAGCACCAGCAATCAAGATACCCGCGAGGCGCTCGCCGCCATCGCCCGGCATCGTGACGACTACTTGGACGCCAAGGCGCGCATGGTCTCGCAGGAAGCGCGCATCGGCGTCGAGCCGCCCCAGTTGGCCGCCGATCTTGAAGCCGCCGGCAAGGAGGCCGGCGTCGAGATTCCGGAAACCGTGGATCGTCCGCCCAGTCCCGCAGGCAAACGCTATCTGGAGCACAGCCTGGACGTGAAGTTGCGCAAGGTAGGCCTGAAGGAACTGGCCACCTTCCTCAGCAAGGTGGAGACCAACCCTCGCCTCATCGCGATCACGCGTTTGCAGATCCGGCATAGCTTCGGCGAAGGCGACAAGCTGGACGTGGAGGCGACCGCCACGGCCTACGAGCGCCTGAAGGAAGAGCGTCGCAAGAAGAGCCCAGGGAAGGGGAAGGACTAGCGCCATGATGAGCGATCGCTCGCGCCGCCTTCGGAAGATCGGAGCCACCACGGCTTTTGGTTTGTTGGTGTTCTTGTCGGTCTTTGTTCTGACGTTGCCCTATGGCCGACTCAAGGACTACTTGGTGGTCTTGGGCGAGCAGCAGGGCTACGACATCGAACTCAAGTCAGCGGGCCCCGCGTTGGGTTTGGGCATACGACTCAAGGACCTGACTATCTCCTCACGTCCGTCCGGCGGGGGCAAGCCCACGCGCATTGTCGTCCCGGTGGCCAAGCTGCGCTGGTCGCTCTTGGGAGCGCTGGCTGGCCGCAAGACCTACCAGGTTTCAGCCAGCGTATTCGGCGGCGACCTGGACGTGGAAACCACGCGCAGCAAGTCCGAAAGCGGCCTGCACGTGGCAGCGACGGCAATCGATCTGTCCGATATCCCTTGGGTCAAGGCCGCCATCAACCTGCCCCTGTCGGGTACACTCGACCTGCGGCTCGATGAGAAGATGCCCGGGCTGCACGCCTCGTCAACAGTGGGTTTGCTGACCTGGACCTGCAGCGCATGCGCGGTGGGAGACGGCAAAGCCAAGCTGATCATCCCCGGCAACCCTCTGCTCAACGAGGGTCTGGGACTTCCCAAGATCCGTCTCGGCAATTTCGTCGGGCGGATGTCCATCGACAAAGGGGTGGGCCGCTTGCAGGGCGTACAGGCCAAATCGCCTGACGGCGAACTCTATCTGGAGGGGGAGGTCAGGCTGAGTGACAACTTCGCCTTGTCGTGGCTGGACCTCTACGTCCGCTTCAAGCTCAACGACACTCTGCTCAAGAGTTCGCCGAAGCTTGGTACCATCATGCAGTTTGCTGGCTCGGCGGGCAAGCGCCCGGACGGGTTCTACGGTTTTCGCGTGAGCGGGCCGCTGAACCACTTGGGAGCGCCGCTGTGGACCAAGACCTCACCGTTCGGTGCCCAAGCGTCAGGACCGAAGCCCATCGCGGGCAAAGCAGGCGCACCGCCACCTTACCGTCCGGGGTTCCCCTCCCCTTCCCAATCAGCTCAAGCCGTCGGCAGGGCAGCCGGGCCTGAGACTGTGACGGCAACCGAAACTTCGTCGGCGCCGGCCGCCGAGCCCGCGCCGCCTGCCCCCGCCCCGACGCCCGTTGCCCCATTCCCGGGATACGATCCGCGCATAGACAATCCGCAACCCGAACAAGTGCCGCCTTCGGAACCGACGCCGCCACCGCCACCGCCGTCGCCGCCACCGCCGCCGCCACCGGCTGCCGAGCCTGCGCCGGCCCCCGCGCCTGGGCCGACGCCGCCCGCAGCAAGCGATGCTGCTCCTGCCGTGGCCCAGCCACCGAGCTAAGCTCTAGGTTTCACTGGCTTGCGGGCAAGGGACAGGCGCCTGGGGCAAGGCCTAGCCTTCTGACTCGGTCGCAGAAAGTCGAACGCGAGATGCCGAGCGCGGCAGCGGCACGGCGCCGGCTATTGCCATTGCGGCGCAGCGCCCAGACGAACACGTCCGTCTGGATTTGTTCAAAGGACTTGTTTCGCAAGGGCAGTAGGTCGCTGTCGAGCAAAGGCGCCGCCGGGGACCGTGCCAGGTCGACCGCCGCTGCTCCCGGCCCGGTGCCGTCAGCCGCACACGACATCCTGGCTGAGTCGTCGCCCGTCGCTTCGATCTCCAAGTTGGGAGCGTCGATCACGGCACTGGTCAGGAGCGCGGCTCGGCGAATCACGTGACGCAATTCGCGCACATTGCCGGGCCAGTCATGCGCAAGCAGCTTGGTGGCCGCCTCTGCCGTGATCACGTGCGCACCGATGTCGGGCTTGAACTCGTCGAGAAAATGCCGGGCCAGACGCAGAATGTCCCCAGGCCGGTCGCGTAAGGCCGGCAGCCTCAGTTCGAAACCGGCTAGGCGGTGGAAAAGATCCAGACGGAACGATCCGCGCTGGGTGTCCCGTCGCAAATCGCGCAGGGTGGTTGCGAGCAGACGCA
>PMJE01000350.1:2813-4462 GCA_003157315.1 Myxococcales bacterium
TCGCGGGCCAGGGTGCCGCAGTTGACGGCGACAAAGGGCCCTTTGGGCCGAGGCCCCAACTCGTGCAAGACGCGGGCGAGCAACTCCTTGCCGGTCCCGCTCTCGCCAGTCACTAGTACCGGGATGCGAGTTGGTGCCACCCGCGCCGCGCGGGCCAGCACCAAGCGCAGCGCGGGGTCGTCGCCCACGATGGCTGCTAGGGTTTGGCTAGTCGGGATCTCGCTCATGCATGCTTGTCGGCATGGCTCGGACAAAGTTGCGCGAATATCCTGAGCAAGAACTGCTGACCGGCGATGGTTGGGTTCCGAACGCAGAGCCGCAGTGCGCTAGGCGACATGAACTTGACACGGGACATATGTTCCGTACCATACGTTTGTTCAGTAACCCTGCGAAGGAGCGTCCATGGGCCACCTGACGATCGTACGCGACGATGATCCCGCCAGCGACCTGACCGACCGCCAGCGCGAGGTTCTAGATTTCATCTCCGGATCGATCAGCAGGTGCGGCTATCCGCCAACCTTGCGCGAAATCGGCAGCCACTTCGGCATCCGTTCCACCAATGGAGTGAACGATCACCTGCGAGCCCTGGAAAAGAAGGGCTACTTGCAGCGTGAAGACCTCAAGTCGCGCGCCTTGCGCCCCCTGCTGGCGACCGGCCAAACCGTCGACGTGCCGATCCTTGGCAAGGTCGCGGCCGGGCAACCGCTGCTTGCGGTACGAAACTATGAAGACACCGTCAAGGTGGATCGGTTCTTCATTGGGCAAAACCGTGAGGTCTTCGCCCTGCGGGTCAAGGGCGAGTCGATGATCGACGACGGCATTCTGGACGGCGACTACGTGTTTGTGCGCAAGCAGCTCCAGGCCAACTCGGGCGAGGTGGTGGTGGTCATGATCGGCGACGAAGCCACGGTGAAGCGCTACTACCCGGAAGGCGACTCCGTCCGCTTCCAGCCCGCCAATCCCAGCATGGAACCCATCGTGGTGCGCAAACGTGATTTTCGCAGCGTGAACCTGCTGGGGGTGGTGATTGGGGTGTACCGGAAGCTGCACTGATTGACTTCGCCAGCAGCCGGGAGTAGCAATCTGACCGCCGAATCCGGTTTCGCCGGAACGGGGGAACCCCTCGTTGTGGGGCTAAGTGTCAGCCAGCACCGGGGGACCGCCTCCTCCGAGCCCGTCAGCTAACCTCGTAGGCAGAAGAAGCCCCGAAGGACGGGGGGCCGGTCAAGAAAGCTGCATGAGTAGTCACGAGACGTCCGGTCCGGAAGAAAAGGCGTCCCTGCTGGAGACGGGCTGGCGGGTCATGGTGGGGCGACCACGCGATTTCAAGGATCCTGGAGTCTTCCACAAGATTTCGCTGGTGGCGTTCTTGGCCTGGNNTCGGCATACGGCCCTGACGAGTCTTTCCGCTCCCTGCTCGAACACGGCAACACGACGTATCTGGCGGTGTTCATGGCGCTGGCCACGGCACTGACCGTGTTCGTGATGTCCTACGCCTATAGCCGCATCATTGAGCACTTTCCCACCGGCGGCGGTGGCTACGTGGTGGCGAGCAAGTTGCTCGGGCAAAAGGCGGGGCTCCTCTCCGGTTCAGCGCTGCTGGTCGACTACATCCTGACTATCACCGTGTCCATCGCGTCCGGTGGCGA
>PMJE01000448.1 GCA_003157315.1 Myxococcales bacterium
GGCTGCGGCGACTGGCGGGGGAACGGAGACCGTAGTCTGCTCTCAGCCTCCCTGGTATTGCGCGCGCCAGGGGACCAGGGCGCGCTCCATTTTTCTCAGGCCGACGTCCATCAGCTTGCCGATCACGCCGATGGAGATCATGCCGGCGATCACGAGATCGGGACGGGACATCTCGCGGCCGTCGACGATGATGTAGCCCACGCCGCGCTCGGCGGCGATCAACTCGGCGGCCACCACGCACACCCAGGCGTTGCCCAGGCCGATGCGCAGGCCGGTGATTATGGCGGGCAGGGCGCCCGGCAGCACCACCCTGCGGATGAGCTTCCAGCGCGAGGTCTCAAGACGAAAAGATTCGACCCCGACTCAGTTGCGGTTCTGGTAGCCTTAACTGGGCGATCATCGCGAGCCAAGTGAACAGCCGAGCTACCGATAGGAGTGCACTACGATGACATCAGATGAATCACTTGAAACCCTTAACCGATTCATGGAAGCGCGGCTTTTTGAGTGGCGCCAGTCTGAAAGAAAGCGACTGTCCCAACCCGGCAATGTCGTCACGATTAGTCGTGAACCGGGTTGCCGAGGAGAGTCCATCGCCCAGAAGGTGGCCGCCGCGCTTGATTTCCACCTATACACCGGGGAGATCGTCGAGCAGATAGCCAAGGACGAGCACGTAAGCGTCCAGGTGGTCGCTACGCTCGATGAGAAGGCCCGTTCAGAACTTGAGGATTGGCTGGCGGAATTCGAGGGGACTCACAACCTGTCGACGGACGCTTACCTGGAGGATCTGAAGAAAGTCATCTTCGCGATTGCCTCGCACGGCAGCGCCATCATCTTGGGCAGAGGCGCCAACTTCCTGCTTCCCCCGGAGAAGCGCATCGGTCTCTACTTGGTGGCCCCACTTGAGGTGAGGATACGAAACGTCATGGAGGATCGTGGGTTGTCCGAGAAGGGTGCGCGAGAGCACATCGCCAAAGTGGAGAAGGAACATCGCCAACTGGTAAAGAAGCATTTCCAGGCGGATATCCGAGATTCTGCCCACTATCACCTGGTCATCAATACGGCCCTGGTCAAACCGGAAACCATTGCCGGGATCGTCAAAGAAGTCATCGGCCACAAATCGTAGGTCGCGGCCATCATGACCGAGGTGCGGCTTCCCCGTTGACGCTGCTTGAAGGTGTGTGAGACTCAAATGATGATGGTGTCGCAGAGTTCGGTTCTTCGCGGCATGTCCATCTCTTCGGGCATCGCGCACGGCACTGCTTACGTTCTCTCGTCGGTCGATGAGATGGTGGTTCCGCGGCGTAGCGTGGAAGCCTCCGAGGTGGATGCCGAGATAGAGCGCTTCAACGTGGCGACTGGTGCGGCGGAGAAAGATCTGC
Organism: Myxococcales bacterium; assembly: GCA_003157315.1. The sequence continues at coordinate 1,380 of PMJE01000448.1, forward strand.
TCGCGCTGAGGGAGGACGTCGCCCAGCGCATCGGCGCGAGCGAAGGCGACATCTTCGCGGCTCAGGCGCTGGCCGTGCGGGATCGCCGCCTATACGAGCAGGTCGTGACCGCAGTCCGGCAGAGCCGAACCAACGTCGAGGCCGCCGTGGTCGAGGTGATCGAGAAGTACGTCCGCACGGTCGAGCAGGTGTCCGACCCTTACCTGCGCGAGCGCGCGGCCGACATTCGCGACATCGGCCGACGCATTCTCGCGGCACTGGCCAAGGACGACGGACTCAGCGCCATCGAGATCCCGCAGGGGTCCATCCTTGTGGCCGAGGAGTTGCTGCCATCGGTGACCGCGCGCTTCGAACTCAGTCAGGTGAGAGCACTCGTGACGGATCGTGGCGGCAGATTCTCGCACACGTCGATCCTCGCTCGTTCGTCGCGAATGCCGGCGGTGTCCGGCATCCGAGAAGCTCCGTTCAAGATCGCAACCGGCGACCAGCTGATCGTCGACGGCGTATCCGGCGTGGTCTACGTCAACCCGGACGAGTCGGTGCGCCGCGAGTACGAGCGGCTCGAGGCCGAGCTCTCCGGCTACCGCGCGGGACTACAAAAAGGCCTCGATTTGCCTTNNTTCGGACACCGAGGCGGCCTGCCTGTATCAAGCTGACGGAATCGGCCTCTATCGCACCGAGTTCGCATTCTTTATCCGCAGCACCTTTCCCAGCGAGGAGGAGCAGTATCAGCTCTGGAAGCGCGCCGCCGAGCGCATCCACCCGCGCAAGATCGTGCTGCGCCTGCTCGACGTGGGTGGCGACAAGCAGCTCCCGTATTTCCCTGCGCCACAGGCGCGCAACCCATCGCTCGCTCAGCGCGGGATTCGCCTCTTGCTCAACAATCCCGGCGTGCTGAAAAGCCAGCTTCGGGCCCTTCTGCGGGTTAGCGCGGAGCACCCGGTGTCAGCGCTAATACCAGTCGTGGGCGGGATCGAAGAGGTGCGGGCAACACGCGCCGTACTAAGCCAGGCGATGGCGGAGCTCAGCGCCGAAGGCAAGGCTTTCAATTCGAAGATTCCTCTGGGGGCCATGATTGAGGTCCCGTCGGCAGCGGTGTTGACCGCGTTGCTGGCCAAGGAGGTCGACTTCTTCAGTCTGGGCACAAACGATCTTGTGCAGTATGTGCTCGCCGCGGATCGCGAGGACGCCAGCGTCGGCGACTACTACCAACCGCTTCACCCGGCCGTGTTGCGGGTCATCCGGTTCGTGGCCGATGCCGCGCGCACTGCCGGTCGGCCGCTTTCGATTTGCGGCGAGATGGCTGGCGATCCGGCGTATACCGAGCTGCTCTTGGGGCTTGGGCTGCGCGAATTCAGCGTGGCGCCCGGAGAAATACTCGAGGTCAAGAACGCGATTCGCGCGGCAACGTTGGCCGACGCCGAAACGCTGGCGACGGCTGCGCTGGCGCTCGGCTCGACGGCCGAAGTCGCAGAATTGCTCGAACAGCGGCGGTTGGCGCGGCGCTAGCGAAAGTTCGAAAGCTTGCGCGGGAGCGGCGACCCAACAGCCCCGTCGCGACAAAGTGCGCAATCCGATCATGCGGATTTGGCACTCGTGCGGAATCCGCACCAGCCAATCCAATTTGGTCGACGGGGAGCGGCTACCGTCAGGGCTTGCGCGCCGCCGTCAGCAGCCTCACGGCGGCAGAGCCCGGCGAATGCACCGTGACGCCGGAGATGGTTCTTCCGTACAAGCGGCCAAAGTGGGTGTGGTCTCCGGTGATCATGACCGCACACCGGTGATGGATCGCAGCAGCCAGCACGGGCTTGTCCTTCTCGGGCAACGGGAGGTTTGCCAAGACCGTCGGGTGAGCAACGCGTAGTGCGCCGATGTGTAGCTGGGGCAGGAGGACGTGCAACGCTGCCAGAGCGGCTGGCTCCTTGGCGGTGAGATTCCGACGTGCCTCCTCGAGCACGTAGTCATCGATCCAGAAGAGCATTTGCCGATGCGCTCGGCCGCGCTGCCAAGCGCGGGGTAGCAGTGCGGGTCCTGATTGATGCCGCGGGAACGGTTGCAGGAAACTGCACCAGGCTGTCCACGCCGCCCAGGTAAATGAATAGTCGAAGCGAACCGGCAGACTTTCGGGGGGAAAGAGCGATTCCATGCGGCGTCGCCGGCCCGCTTCGATGTCCACTATAACGAAAGTCGGCACGGGCGGCAAGAGTCGTCTTGTGTTCATTTGTGAAGGAATATGCGGCTGATGGCTAAACTACGCAATCAAGTCAGCCGCATGGCCCGCGCCTTCGCGTCTGTTGCGCCAGGCCATGCTGTCTTTTATCGTTGACGTCGAAGTTCTGGTGTCATAGGTTCCAGCGGGAACTCAGCCGCACATGCCCAAGTCTGCAAGACCACAATCACGCGCACGGCCGCGCCTGGTCCGATTGGACAATCTCAAGCAGGAAGAGATGGCCGGCGACAGGCACTGGAAGATCTCGGCGGGCCTGGCGGTGGCAGCGGGCACGAGCTTGCTGGTCATTCCCAGTGTGCGGCCGGCCTGCGACGGCCTGGTGCCCACGGCGATGGGCGGCGCAGTTCCCATGCGTTGTCACTTTTCCTACCGGGTAGAGCTGCTGCTGGCGGTAGCTTGCGTGCTGGTAGCGCTGACGTTGTTCTTGCTGACCGGCCGCGAGACACGCCGTTTGGGCGGTTTCTTCCTGCTGATTCTGGGCATTCTGGCAGCCGTGGTGCCGCAACCCTGGATTGTCGGGACCTGCGGCGGGGGAACCTGCCACACGGGCGGGACATGGTTCGAGACCGTTGGTGTGTTTCTCGCCGTGCTGGGACTGCAGGCGGCTTGGCACGCTTCCGCGCGACGGCAGCAGTTCACGTCTGAGCCCGATGCTTGAGATTGTCTGGCACAGCTTGACACGGCGCTGGGTGCAGTCCCTGGCCACCGTCATCTCTGTGGCGGTGAGCGTCGGCATGCTCTTCGCTCTGTACCGACTCTATGCGGGAGCATCGCTGGGACTGGAGGTGGGTGCCCGGCGCCTGGGGGCCGACTTATTGGTAGTTCCCGGCAATACGCCGGTTGAGCCGGAAACGCTCCTGTTCACTGGCGCGCCGGCCAGCATCTATATGCGACGCGAGCTAGAGCAAAAGATCGCCGAGCTGCCTGGGGTTCGGCGGACCAGCGCGCAGTTCTTCGCCCAGACACTCAACGAGACCTGCTGCAGCCTGAGCGGCGCGACTCGACTCATCGGTTTCGATCCCACCACGGACTGGTCGGTGCAGGCATGGGGAACCGGGCTGCGCGATCGTGTGCTGCAACCCAATCAGATCGTCGTGGGCGCTGGCGTGGAGGGCGTAGCGGGCAACAAGGCCTACATTCTCGGTCAGGCTCTGCAGGTGGTCACGGTGTTGCAGGCGACTGGCACCAGCCTGGACTACTCGGTGCTCATGCCCATCGATGCCGTGCGCGCCCTGTCGCGGACCATCCCCTATCTGCGCATTCTGCTCGGCAAGGGAAACGATCCCGCTGACTTCATCTCAGCGGTGCTAGTGGAAACCGACCAGCGCGCGGACAAGGAAGCGGTCGCCGCAGCCATCGAGCGCGTCGGAGACGTGCGCGCAATCAAGGCATCCGATGTGCTCGGGAGCATCAAGCAGCAGATGAAATCATTGTTCTTCATCATGCTGGGCGGTGGCTTGCTGGCGGCGCTGGCCGCCATTGTGCAGATCTTCGCCCGCTTTTCTTCGCTGCCCTGGGATCGCAAGGGCGAGTGGGGCCTTTACCGTGCGCTGGGCGCGACCCGGGGCGATCTCAAGCGTCTCATCTTGGGCGAGGCCGCGATTCTGACTGGAGCCGGGGTCACCATTGGATTGTTGCTTGGTGGCGCTCTCGGCTTGCTGGCGCACGCATGGTTGCAAGGACAGCGTGCCTTCCCCTTCATCGAGGCGTCCTGGAGCAAGACTGGGTTGGCGATTGTCGTGACCGNNATCGCGCCCTCATCGGCCATGGCCATGGGCGATATCGACTGAGGACCGCTGGATGTTGCTGCAGGCGGTGAATGTGTCGCGAAGCTTCGGGCGTGACGAGATCTTGCGCGACATCTGTCTCGATCTGGCACCGGGGGAATCTTTGGCCATCACCGGCCCTTCAGGCAGCGGCAAGTCCACCCTGCTTTCGCTGCTCGGTCTGCTGCTGGAACCGACCTCCGGCGAGGTTCTTTTCGAGGGCAAGACCACTCGGGCGTTGAGCGACGATCAGCGGTCGCGCCTGCGCAATCGCTCGTTCGGCTTCATTTTCCAGAATCCGCAGCTCATCGGATCGCTCTCGGTGTTGCACAACGTGCTGGTGCCGGCGCGTCTGGCACGCAAGCGCGGTCTGGAGGCCGAGGCCCGGCGTCTGCTGACCACGCTGGGCCTCTCGCACCGGCTGGAACATCTGCCCCATCAATTGAGCATCGGTCAGAAGCGCCGGGTGGCGGTGGCCCGCGCGCTATTGCTGGAGCCGGTGGTCGTGTTTGCCGACGAGCCCACCAACGATCTCGACGCCGAACGCGCCGCCCAGCTCGGCGAGTTGCTCTACCAGTTGCCCAGCCAGGGCCGAGCCTTGGTTCTGGTTACCCACGATCGTGGCCTGGTGGGCCGGGCCGACCACACGGTCGATTTGAATGGGGTGCGGGCGTGAGCCTCGGCACAGCAGTGAGACAGTCAGTGGCCGTCGCGCTGCTGTTGGCTTTGCTTCTGCCGTCTAGTCAGGCCCTTGCGGCTGCCTGCTGCCTGTCCGCCACATCGTTCGGCGTGGGACGCCTTCTGGTTTGGGAAGATTTCGCAATAGGGCTCTCCTTGGGACACGCGCGCGTGCTGGGCGAGTGGGATGCGCAAGGGAACCTGCATCTCAACCCACCCGGATATTCGGAGGGAATCACGCGCGCGCAGCTTTGGACGATTCTGCGTCTTCACGAGCGCGTGCAGGCGCAAGCCTGGGCACCGGTGTTGGTCAACGATCGCTGGTCCGACGATCAGCACCAGATTGCAGAAGGCTTGGGCGATGTCGGGGGTGCGGTTCGCGTGGAACTCGTGCCCATCGGCGCCTTCAAGGACCTGCCATCGTTGGCTGTGACCTTGGGCGGAGCTTTCCCCACGGGAAAGCGGGTCGAACAGACCTCGCCGCCATTGTTCGCGGGCGCCACAGGATTGGGGGCCTACGCAGGCTCGGTCGGACTCGAATCTGAATACGCCTTCTTGCCGTGGTTTGTGCGGCTCGAATTTGGGCTGACCGGGTACTTGCCCTTTCGGCGGTCTGACACTGGACAGCGGGAGCAATACGGTCCCCTCATACAGAGCACGTTGTCCACAGGACGCGAGGCCTTTACCGAGCGGATGGTCATCGCATTCGCTTTGCACGGGGAATGGCAGGACCGCATCGAATTCAACGGGACAGCCGTGCCTGATTCGCGGGCACGGGCCTTGTTGACCGCGGTCGCTCTTTCGTGGCGCGCGAATCCGCATTGGACGTTGCTGGCCACGGGCAGCAACTCGGTCTGGCCCAGCGGCGTGGGCATGAACCGAGATGCACGGGTTGGCCTCGACGTGGGGGTTCGCTATGGGCATTTCTAAGAAGGACGTTTCGGCGGTGGCTCTGTTGGCCAGCGTGGTCGCCGGGTGCGCCTCGCAAGAAAGCGCAAGAGGCGTACAGGTGGGCGAGATTGCGTTGCTCACCGGCGAGGGGAACTCTGTTCCATTGCGCGAGATCTGGCGTGGGCATCGGGCCACCGTGCTGATCTTCTGGAGCGCGAGCTGTCCTTGCGTACGTCGGTATCAGGACCGCATGGAGACCTTGCTTGAACGGTACCGGGTAAAGGGCGTGGCAGTCTTCGGTGTTTCCAGCAACGCCGACGAGACCTTTGCCGAGGTCAAGCGCGTGGCCAGTGCGCGAGGCATTCGTTTGCCGATCGTGCGCGACGAGGACGGCCTTCTGGCTCAGGCTTTGGGCGTGCGCAGCACCCCGACGGTCGTGCTGCTCGATGAATGGGGTGAAACGCGCTTCGTGGGCTGGCTCGACAATGAACGCACGCCCGGCGAGCCGGATCGCGAGCCTTGGCTCGAATTGGCCTTGCAGGGTGTTCTTGAAAATCGAAGCGACTTTGCAGCGCGCTCCCCAGTCTACGGCTGCACCATCGCGCGTCGGCTTTTCGGCGCAACACAGGACCATTCCTGTTTGGCCCCCAATGA
>PMJE01000614.1 GCA_003157315.1 Myxococcales bacterium
GACCAAGAACACAGATGCTCCCGCCATGGACCGGCACGCCCACCGGCCGCTACGTATTCAAGTGCGTGACCACCGGCAACCTGGGCAAGAGCGCCGCCAGCCCCAAACGAATGCACTGGCGCGCGTGAGGCGGTTCTAGTCGCCCTTCTTCTGAGCACTGATCCAGCGGTCAAGGATGGACGGCGTTCTCACGCAGCGAAGTCGTTCCTGCCAATGCCGACTTGGTGACTGATGATCAAATGGCGACACTACGCAAGCTGCTGCGCCAGTTTTCCGGGACGTGCCATACGCGATTGCGCCTGGAAATACCCCAGCGCAGCGAGACGGTTCTCGACCTAGGCGACGACTTCAAAGTCGTCGCGGCAGACGAGCTGCTGGCCAAGCTGAAACAGGTGTTCGGGGAACGGGTCGCGGTCTTGCGGTAGGGTAGGGGCGACTACCGGGTCACCGTTTGCTTCTTCCTTCAGCCTTCTCGATCAAGCCGAGCAGTTCTTCTACGGCGTGCTCCGCTGATTCTCGAACCTTCAAGGCAGGGGCTCTTAGGGCATCACTGGTAATCTGAATATCGTTCTCATGAAGGAAGAAGACGTGTAGATACTGGCCTGGAAAGTCGGCAGTCGACCGTGTCTTCTCGGTCTTCTGTATGACCAGCGTGTGGAAATCACCGATCTTCGGATCGCAACCAATATTCCACTGAGGATGGCCCACGGGGCCTCCTGGATCGGGGTTCAGGTAGAAAAAGTAGGCGTCCGTCGAAAAGAAGGGATTGTGACTATACTTCTGCGAGTAGGTACGCGTCTGCCCACTCTGAAGGATGTAACGTTTGATCTCTTGCAGGTTAGCCTGGTTGAGAACCGATTCCTGATCGCTTCGAACGTGAACGACTGCACGCTTCTCCATCTTTGCTCTCGCTGCGACAGGAGTGACGGCAAGACCGGCTAGCAGGACCGCTGCCATGGGGCTGACCAAAAACGTGTCTCCTTGTATGGCCTAGGGAAGAGTCTACCCCAGCTATGCACCACGGTGATAGTATTGGTCGTGGTTGCGAGGGCAGCCTGCCCCCGACCCCGGGCAACAAGGCCACCTGGCTCAGGGTCGAACTCAAGGGAAAGCGCGCGGCGTTCCTCGATCCAACCGGGAAGACGCGCGTCGAAATCAGACCGCCAGAAAGCAATGAGGTCGCCGGTCCCGGTGCGCTCTGGATGAAGGCCGCAGGCAAGCCCGTGCTTCTCTTTCGTGCCTTCGGCGCTGACGGAAAACCGACCGGAGGCGACGAATACCTGATGCCCTGATAAGCGGTCCATGGTCATGCCCCGCGCGCTGCGCAGGTGAACCGTGGTTGCGCGCTCGCGCGTCTCGAACTCATGCTGCGAAGATAGCATTCGGGTGACCTGGGGATATGAGGTTCCTGTGCGGGTGAGACGCCTGTACAATCGCCGCTGGCGCACCGAGGACAACACCCGAAATGATGACCGGCGAAATCAAGAGCAAGATCGATGCTGTCTGGAATGCCTTCTGGGCCGGCGGCATCGCCAACCCGCTGGAAGTCATCGAGCAGATCACCTACCTGCTCTTCCTGCGCCGGCTGGACGACCTGCACACCCTGGAAGAAAACAAGGCCGCGCGGCTGAAGCAGCCGATGGAGCGGCGGGTGTTTTCCAAGGGCAAAGATGGCCGCGGCCGATCCTACGAGGACTTTCGCTGGAGCAAGTTCAAGAATTTCGCCCCGGCCGAGATGTACAAGGTCATCGGCGAGCACGTCTTTCCGTTCTTGCGCGACCTGGGCGGCGACGGCTCGACCTATGCCCAGCATATGAAGGACGCGCGCTTCACCATCCCCACGCCCGCGCTGCTGGCCAAGGTGGTGGACCTGCTCGACGACGTGCCCATGGAGGATCGCGACACCAAGGGCGACCTTTACGAGTACATGTTGGGCAAGATCGCCAGCGCCGGGCAGAACGGCCAGTTCCGCACGCCCCGCCACATCATCCGCCTGATGGTTGAGATGACCGCGCCCCAGCCCACCGATTTGATCTGCGACCCAGCCTGCGGCACGGCAGGCTTTCTGGTCGCGGCCGGCGAATTCCTGCGCGAGCGCCAGCCCAGCCTTTTGCACGACAGCAAGCTGCGCAAGCACTTCCACCAGGGCATGTTCCACGGCTTCGATTTCGACAACACCATGTTGCGCATCGGCAGCATGAACATGCTCTTGCACGGCGTGGACAACCCCGACATCCGTTACCGCGATTCGCTGGCCCAGGATCACGCCGGCGACGAGGAAGCGTACACGTTGGTGCTGGCCAATCCGCCCTTTGCCGGCAGCCTGGACTACGAGAACACCGCCAAGGATCTCTTGGCCATTGTCAAAACCAAGAAGACCGAGCTGCTCTTCCTGGCGCTGTTCCTGCGCCTGCTCAAGCCCGGCGGNNGGCGGCACCGATCGCGTCTGGTTCTACGACGTGGCGGCCGACGGCTGGAGCCTGGACGACAAGCGCACCCCGCTTCTCTCCGACGACAAACTCGGCCCCGTGCCCAAGGCCGCACTCGGTAAAGACGAGCACGACAAGAACAACCTGCCCGACGTCCTCGCCCGTTGGCAAAAACGCGACAGCGCCGAACGCAAGCGCCCGCGAACCGCGCAAAGCTTCTGCGTCCCCAAGGCCGACATCGCAGCCCAGGGCTACGACCTGAGCCTCAACCGCTACAAGGAAGTGGTCCACGAGGAGGTGGAGCACCAGGCGCCGAAGGAGATCCTGGCCGAGCTGGCCAAGCTGGAGACGGAGATTCAGAAGGGGATGAAGGAGCTGGAGGGGATGGTCGGATGATGGAACACTCGCTCCCTTCGAGCTGGAAGAGGACGACACTGGCCGAAGTGGCGGCTCCAGTTGCGAACGCTATTGTCGATGGTCCGTTCGGTTCGAATCTCAAGCTGAGCGACTACGTCGAAAGTGGCGTCCCTGTACTGCAAGGGAAGAACATTACGAACGACACGTTTCAGTGGTTCGATGTGCGATTCATTTCCGATCAGAAGGCAAGCGAACTCAAGAGAAGTTCTGTTCGGATTGGCGACATCCTGCTCGTCAAGATAGGATCGATCGGCTATTCCGCAGTCGTCCGAGATTTGAAGGGGTTCGACTTCGCGATCATTCCTGCCAACCTGGCGAAAGTTACTGCCGACCCCAAGCAGATAGACACTGAGTACTTGCACAAGTGGCTGACCTCGCTCGATGCGAAGCGATACTTCACAAAAGCAGCCTCGAAGACCGCGCAACCAGCTCTCAGCCTAGGAAAGATCAAGAATCTTCCGGTGCCTCTTCCACCGCTATCCGAGCAGCGGCGGATTGCGGAGGTGCTGGACCGGGCGGAGGCACTGCGGGCCAATCGCCGCGCCGCCCTCGCCCAACTCGACACCCTCACCCAATCCATCTTCCTAGACCTCTTCGGCGACCCAGTCGTGAACCCCAAACATTGGCCGCTCAAGAAATTCAGCGAGATTGGAACTCTGGACCGGGGTGTTTCAAAACATCGTCCTCGAAACTCGCCCGAGCTATTGGGCGGGAAGCATCCTCTCGTGCAAACGGGTGAGGTGGCCAACTGCGATGGCTACATCCGCAGTTACAACTCCACCTACTCCGATCTCGGCCTGCGACAGAGCAAGATGTGGCCCGCAGGTACCCTGTGCATCACGATTGCTGCGAACATCGCCAAGACTGGAATTCTGACGTTCGATGCATGCTTCCCCGACAGCGTGGTCGGATTCCGCGCCGAAGACGCAGCCACGGTAGAATTCGCCCGAACGTGGCTTTCCTTTCTGCAGAAGACCCTTGAGGACAACGCGCCCGAATCGGCACAGAAAAACATCAATCTCGCCATTCTCCGGGATCTTGACGTTCCGTTGCCACCTATCGAACTGCAACTCGAATTCGCTCATCGTATCGCCGCCGTCGACAAACTCAAATCCGCCCACCGCGCCTCGCTCGCCAAACTCGACGCGCTCTTCGCCTCGCTCCAGCACCGCGCTTTCCGGGGAGAATTGTAAGGTGATCACCGCCGCGCGTCTGCGGGGCGACCGCAGGTCGCCCCTACGATGTCGCGCGACGTGAGCGTTTTCGCCGCCGGACGCCTGAACCGCCGTTTTCCGTGTAGGGGCGACCTGCGGTCGCCCCGTCGCCAAACGTGACATTTCGCAGCGGCTGCGAACGATGGTGGTCCCAGCTACTCGGGATTCCGGTACTGGAAACAAGTGCCCCTGCGGCGAGCCAACTTGTCTCGGTTTGCTTGCTTGACTCGGGATATACTAGGATAAGGTTTGCTCATGACAGGCACCGGTGCATATACGGCCANNCTTTCAGGGGTGCCGCTGTCCACGATCCACTGGTGGGACCGGCACGGAATCTTTGGTCCTAGCGTTTCCCCGACCAAGGTGAAGCTGTGGTCGTACTCGGATCTCATGGGGTTGAGGGTCATCTACTGGCTCCGCCGGCAGAAAACCTTGGAAGCTGGCGCGGAGATTCCGGGTGTGGGCATGCCAGCGGTCAGGCGTGCTCTGGAGCAATTGCGGGCTCTCGACCTCCCTGTGTGGAGCGAAGGGAAATCCAGTTTGTTCGTGGTTCCCGACGGAACCTTGTACCT
>PMJE01000438.1 GCA_003157315.1 Myxococcales bacterium
ATTATACGCCGGTTTCCGCCCGGCAGCAGCCTGGGTCCTTCCCGCTTCATCCCCTCCGTCCCGAGATCTAAGGGACTCACGCGCTCGCCGAACAAGGCGTGATGAAGCATCTGGTACTGGTCTGCCAGGAGCCCATCGAAAGATCGCCAAGATCCGGGTGCTGCCGTGGCGCGAGTTCCTGGAACGCCTGTGGGCGGACGGGCTTGTGGGCTGAACCAGCAGCGGCGGCGTTGGCCCGCAGCTCGGGAACGGAAGACGACGTCTACGACACTGTGTAGGCGCTCATGGTCGACAGCATGTGGGAGATAGTCTTGTTCCAAGAGTACTGGTACAAGTCCAAGGTGCAGGCACCGGCATCAACCTGCAGGTAGTGCAGGCCATCGACCACCAGAGGCTGCCCCACGCCGTTGCCGATCAACTCGCGGTGCGACGGGATGTCGGACACTACGACCGTCCCGCACAAGGCCAGCGCCTCCAGCACGGCGTTGGACGAGTTCTCGATCTCGGAGGTCGAGATAAACACCTGCGACTGCCTCATATGCTGCAAGACCTGCTCGCGCGGCAAGATGCCCAGGCACTCGACGTAAGGTTTCCGTCTGACACTGAGCGGAATGCTCTCCAGATTGCCGACGATGAGCAACTTCTCCAGGCGGCGTGTTGCCTGCATTCGTTCCAGGACGGCGCAGGTCCTGTCCAGTCGTTTGTAGCGCGAGGTTCCCACGGCTATGGCCTGGGGCAGGCGCGTGCTGCCATTGTCGATCTCGAAGGCTTCCATCCCGTTGCGCAGGAGCACGAGCTCCCGGCGCCAGCCCGTGGTCTTGCGGTAGATGTCGAGGGTGAACTCCGATTCCCCTGACACCACCGAGCAATTGTCCGCGCATACGACAAAGCGCTCCCGCAGCAGAAAATTGCTGACGAATCCCCGGATGTCCAGGGTCAGGCTCAGCAGCCCGAAGGGAAGCGAGTTGCTGACGTGCAGCCAATTGTAGTCGCCGACCTTGCCGTAGATGGGGATGCCATAGGAGAAGAACCAGCGCGATCGACCGCCGTATCGGCTCACGAAACGCGGGTCGAACCACAGCCGGGCCAATGGGTTGCGCCGCACGACCTCGTACTTGACCGTCTTGCCCGCAATGTGCTCCTCGGTCTGCGGATGCACCAAGAACAGCACGCGCTCGCCACTGCCGGCGAAGTAGTCGGCATATGCCAGCAGGCGCTTGAGGCCGCCGCCCACAGGAGATGCGGAGAAATCGAGAATGATGTCGTACTCCCGCCTCACGCAAGCCGCTCGCGTTCGGAAAGACGCCGTCATGTGCACTGGCAGCAGTGTACTCCATCTTTCGGTCAGCCGGCGCAGGCGACCTGGAGGATGCTAGTATGCGCAACGCGTGTCGCAGGTTCCGCCGAAACAGCCGATGGTCGCCCTGGTCGCAGGGGCGCGGCCGAATTTTATGAAGATCGCGCCCATCTCGCGCGAGCTTGTCCGACGTGAGATCCCGGCGCGTCTCATTCACACTGGCCAGCACTTCGACGAGAACATGAGCGGCGTGTTCTTCCGCGACCTGGGCATGCCCGCGCCTGACGTCATGCTAGGGGCGGGCGGCGGAACCCAGGCGCAGCAAACCGCCGCGGTTCTGGTTGGCATCGAAGCCGAGTTTGTGCGTTCGCGGCCAGGGCTTGTCGTGGTGGTGGGGGATGTCACCAGCACGCTGGCCTCGGCGCTTGCGGCAGCCAAGCTGGGCGTGCCCGTGGTTCACGTCGAGGCTGGGCTGCGCTCGCGGGATTGGACGATGCCAGAAGAAATCAACCGCGTGCTGTCCGATCGACTTTCGGATCTGCTGCTCACGACGTCTCCCGATGCGCGTGAGAACCTTTTGGCCGAGGGTATCGCCGCCGAACGCATCGTCTTCGTGGGCAACGTGATGATCGATTCCCTTCACTACGCAGTCGCACGCCCCACCGACGTTCTCGCGCGCTTGCAGCTTGACCCGCGAGCGTACGCTGTGGCTACCATCCACCGGCCGTCCAGCGTCGACACTCCCGCCGCACTCCGTGCAACCCTGGATGCGCTGGCCGCGGTGGCCGCCCGTATCCCCCTCATCTTTCCCGTGCACCCGCGCACCATCGCCCGCCTGGACGAGTTCGGTCTGGCCCCTCACTCACGCACAATTTCTGACCTCAGGCTCATCGAGCCTCTCGGCTACAACGACTTCGTGACCCTGTTTTCGCGCGCGCGCCTTGTCGTCACGGACTCAGGAGGAATCCAAGAGGAAACTACCGCACTCGGGATCCCTTGCCTCACCATGCGCGACTCGACCGAACGTCCCATCACGGTGACCGAGGGCACGAATATCGTCGTGGGGAGCGACCGCGACCGTATCGCGCGCGCGGTGGACGAAATCCTGGCGGGCAAGGGCAAGACCGGGCGCGTGCCCGAGGGCTGGGACGGGCATGCAGCCCTGCGCATCGTCGACGTCTTGGAGCGTTTTCGCGCCGGGACACCCAAGCCCCTGGCATATCGCACTGGCAGCCCGTGATGCACATTCTCTATGTCTCGCAGTACTTCCCCCCGGAGCCCGGCGCCCCGGCGGCCCGTGTGTCGGAGCTGGCGCGCGCTTGGGTGGAGGCCGGACACCAAGTCACGGTGCTGACTGGCCTGCCCAACCATCCGACGGGAATCGTGCCGCCCGAATACCGACGCCGCGTTCTGGCGATCGAGGACTTTCACGGCGTCCGGGTCGTGCGCACTTGGATCTATGCGGCCGCTAACCGCGGGCGGGTGCGCCGATCGCTCGCCTACGCAAGTTTCGCCGCTTCGGCCGCCCTGTGGGGACAGTTTCACGTCGGCCGCCCTGACGTTTTAGTCGCCACCAGCCCACAGTTTCTCTGCGCCGTCGCCGGGCACGCCATCGCGCGCACACGTTCGCTTCCTTTCGTCTTCGAGGTGCGCGATCTGTGGCCCGAGTCGATCGTGGCCGTAGGCGCACTGTCCGCGGGACATCCCATCGTGCGCGGCCTGACCCTGATCGAGGAGCACCTCTATCGCCGAGCCGACCGTATCGTGGTGGTCACCGATTCCTTTGGCGCGCGCCTGCGCCAACGGGGCGTGCCGGCGCAGAAAATCGAAGTCGTCAAGAACGGCGTCGATTTGGATCGCTTCGTGCCCGCATCGCGCGACACCCCCCTGCGCGAACGTCTGGGCCTCGCTGGCAAGTTCGTGGTCAGCTACGTGGGCACGCACGGCATGGCCCACGGACTCGACAGCGTGCTGGACGTGGCCGCGGCGCTTCGTCCACAGGACCAGATCCGGTTCCTATTCGTGGGCGAGGGAGCTGAGCGGCGGCGGCTGGAAGCCAGGGCCAAGACCGAGTCACTCGGCAATGTGCTTTTCCTGGGCGTGCTGCCCCGGGATGCCATGAGCGAGGTGTATGCGACCAGCGATCTGTGCCTGGTGCCCTTGCGCAAGACGGAGCTCTTCCACACCGTTTTGCCCTCGAAGATCTTCGAGATCTTGGGGATGGCCCGACCCCTTCTGCTTTCGGTCGACGGTGAGGCGCGGGCGCTGGTCGAGGCGTCCGGGG
>PMJE01000167.1 GCA_003157315.1 Myxococcales bacterium
CGGCCAGAAGATGAGCAAGAGCCGGGGCAACGCCATCCTGCTCAAGGCAAGCGCCGACGAGACGGCCAAACTTCTCAAGAGCGCCAAGACGGATAGCAACCGCCTCATCACGTATGAACCGGAATCCCGGCCGGAAGTGGCCAATCTTCTGCGCCTCGTTTCACTGTCAACCGGACAGCCCCCTGAGGCCATCGCCGCCGAGATCGGCGACGGCGGGTCAGGAAGATTGAAAGCCAGGCTCACCGAGGCATTGAACAACTACCTCGCGCCTCTGCGGACCCGACGGACTGAATTGGCTAAAGATCCGACCTACGTGGCCGGCGTGCTCCGTCGCGGAATAGAACGCGCCAACGCCGAAGCCGAATCCACCATCATCGCAGTCCGCCGGGCGATGGGCATGGTCTACGACACCTGAAGCGAACTACCTCGGTGTTGCGTCGGGCAATCCGCCGTCGACGGGAATGGTCGCGNNCGCCTTCATGCGGTTGGGCCCGACAGCGGCCCACAAACCAGAGCGCTTCTGCCCATGCGAAAAAACCGCATCAGGGGCGACCATGTTGACTCGCACGCCGAGAGGAGCGAATTCGAGGCTGGCAATGCGCGCCAGTTGATGAGCGGCGGCCTTGGTGGCGCTGTACGCGCCGAAGCCCGCGCCCGGCGCAAAGACGTTCTTGGTCGACACCAGAACCACGTCGCCGCCTGTGCCTTGCAGAGCGAAGTGACGGCCCGCCTCGGCCAGCACCAGCAGCGTGCCTTCCACGTTGACGCTTTCGAGCTTGCGAAAGGTGTCGAGGCCGAGCTCGGTCAGGGGAGCCACGTGGGCGATCCCGGCGTTGACGATCACGCAGTCAAGGCCGCCCCAAGTGCGGATGACCTGGCTGTATGCGGCCGCCACCGAGGCTGGGTCGGTCACGTCCATGGCCACGGCCGCAACCCGCGACGGGTAGCGCTGCCCAAGTTCGGCCACCAGTCCGTCGAGAGCGGGTCCAGGAAGATCAGTCGCGGCGACATGGCAACCGGTCGCGAGCAGGGCTTCGCAGATGCCCGAGCCGATGGCCCCGGCCGCGCCGGTTACCAGCGCGACGCTGCCGCGCAAGCTGTGGGCAGTGTCGTCAAGGCCGCGCAAGCCCAGCTTGGCCCGCTGGTACGCGCGGAATTCCATGTCGAACAGGTGCTTGTCGTCGAGCGATAGATACTCGGCGCCGCCTTGGTAGATGGTCGCCTTCACGGCCAGCCCCTGCCGGGTGATGTCGCGAACCATGGCTGCGTCGGCCGCATTTGTTCCGACGCAAACGACACCGAGTCCCGGGATCATCAGCACCCGCGGCAGAAAGTCGCGCGCTTCACTAGCAACCTGCACGCCGCCAGCGTGCTTTTGCACATACGCCCGATAGTCGGCCTGAAAGGTGGCGACAGATTGTGCCAGCTCTTCTCTGAACTTCTTGGCGTCGTCGAGCGTCGCATGGTCCAGCCAGAGCGGAACTCTGCGGGTGCGAATCAGATAATCGGTGGCGAGCGGCGCTGACAGAGCCAGCTTCTTGCCCTCTGGTGCTTCGATCCATTGCGCGACTTCGGGATCAAGCAAAGGCTCGAGGATGACCCGATCGCCGAGCGCGTCCGGCGTGGCTGGACCCAAAACGCCGCGAATGACCGGGGCGAGCTTGAGGTATTTCTGCGCGCGATCCCCGGCGGACGAAGGCGTTCCCAGACTGCGAGTGCGGTGCTTCTCCAGATAGGTTTCTGCGCGGCCGACCAGTTCGATGGTTGCGTCGTACGCCGCGCGGGCCGTCGCTCCCCAGGTCACCAGCCCGTGGTGCATGAGCACGAGGGCTTGGGCCTGCGGATCACGGGCCATGGTGTCGCGCACCGCACGGCCGAGATCCAGCCCGGCCAGTGCATAGGGAACCATGGCGATTTCTTGCCCCAGCGCTGCCGCGACTACCTTGGCGGCGTCGCTCCGATTGGTCAGCGCGAGGATGGCGCTGGGATGCGTGTGCATCACGAATTCGTGGGGAAGTACGGCGTGAACCAGGGTTTCCACCGAGGCGCGACGAGAAGAGCTGCGCAGACAATGGCAGGCGAACTCGCCGGCCATGGCTTCGTCCGACAAGGCGGCCAGGTCGAGCAGCCGCGGCAGGTACGCGAGGTCCAGCGCGACGAAATCGCTGGGCTGGGCCAAGGCAAGGTTGATCCCAGACGCCTTGATGAAGAGCGCCGATTGCTTTTCGCCGAGCACGTTGGCAAGCAAGCACTTGCAAGATGTGTTGCCGCCACCGTGCAGAGCCAGATCAGGATCGGAGCCGAGCAGGCGCGTGGCATAGGCAAGGACAGCGAGGCTGTTTTCGCAAGCCGCGCCTTGAGCGGCGGCTGCGACGTCTGATTCTGACCAACGATTTTGCATGCGCGGCTGCACGCTAGCGCTTCTGGTTCTTGGTGCTCTGGTAGAAATCGAAGGCGTGCTGCGGGCTCATGTTTTCGTGAACCACTTTGCGCACGGCCTGGATCATGGCGACCGGCGCGTCGGCCTGGAAGATGTTGCGTCCCATGTCCACTCCGGCTGCACCTTGCGAAATAGCATCGTGGGCCATTTGCAACGCCTCCAGCTCCGGCAGCTTCTTGCCGCCGGCGATCACGATGGGCACCGGGCACGATGCGGTCACGGTTTCGAAGTCCTCGGGCACGTAGTACGTCTTTACGAACGCGGCGCCCAGCTCGGCGCAGATTCGGCTGGCCAGACGCATGTACTTCGCGTCGCGGGCCATGTCCTTGCCCACCGCGGTCACCGCCAGCACCGGGATTCCGTGGCGATTTCCCTGGTCCACCAGGCGGGTCATGTTGGCCACCGACTGGGTTTCAAATTCGCCGCCGATGAAGACCTGCACCGCGACCGCCGAAACATTCATGCGGACGGCGTCTTCCATGCTGCAAGCGATTTGTTCGTTGGAGAGTTCCTTTAGGATGCTGGGACCGCCGCTGGCGCGCATGACCACGGCGTTGGTCAGGGCAGGGGGAATCACGCTGCGCAGGATTCCCCGGGTCAGCATCAGCGCGTCGGCGTAGGGAGCCAGCGGCAGGATGGTGATGTCGACGCGTTCGAGGCCGGTGGTGGGGCCCTGAAAGTAGCCGTGGTCGAAGGCCAGCATCACGGTCTTGCCGGATTTCGGGCTGAAGATGTGGGCCAGGCGATTGTTCATGCCCCAGTCGTGAGCGTTCGATCCCTTGAGAAAGAAGCTCCG
Source organism: Myxococcales bacterium (assembly GCA_003157315.1). Next base: position 3,237 of record PMJE01000167.1, read on the forward strand.
GCTTTCTTGCGGGACGTCCGCATAGAATTCCTTGTCCTTCTTGTTGGTGACGTCAGCTTCCGGCATGGTCTTCTCCTTGGCGCATTGAAACAGTCCGAACGAGTCGCGAAACCGTAACACAAATGGCGGTCGCAGACGACGCGGATGCGCGAAAGCCAACCCGGAGTATGCTCGGGCCATGGGCGAGACACCTGCTTCTGCACACGACAACCCTTCGCGCCTCGGGCGATTCATTCAGAACTACTCTGGCTTCCTCTCCAGCTTCGTCATCGGCGTGGCCGGGCTGGTGGCCACGTCGATCTGGCAGTTCCGCCAGGCGCAGAACGCCGAGCGCCAGCAAATCAGCGAGCAAGCCATCGCGCGCACCAAAGCCGACAACGACTGGCGCATCGCTCGCGCCGAGATTCTCGGCAAGAACCTCTCGGTGCTGTCGCTGCAGGGGCCGCAAACCGTAGATCAGCGCTTTGGGGTTTTGCTCTCGCTCACCCGGGGAAACATCCTTGATCCAGAATTGGCGGCTTCCTATGCGTTGGAATTGGGTCGCGACAATCCGACCTACATGCGTGTGGTCCTGGCCGGCACCACTAACAAGAACTACATTCAACTCGAACAGGCCTTTGCCCTGACCTGCATGCAGCGCTTCGGGGTGGAGAAGCGGGCCGAGGTGTGCAAGGACGACAAGCTGGCCGAGCGTTCCGAGGCCATCGCGCAGCTGATAGCCGATGAGCTGGACGCCTCGATCACAAGCGGTGAGATCAAGAAGGGACCGATGGGGCTGCTGCGCGAGGAACGGGCGGTGCAAGCACATCCGAGCAAGATGGCGTGGCTGTTCGAGACCTACTTGCAGAACCTATATGAGCGGCGTCAGTGGAAGGAAATAGAGCGCTTCGAGGGGTTCTCCACCGGCGCGCGCCTGGTGGCGGCGCTGGTGTTGGCCACCGCACGCACAGGAGAGCTGGTCACCTCGGCTGAGGAAGACATGCTGAAGAAGTTCCACGCCGAGCGGCGCCACTGGCTGGCTAGCTACATGTTCGGCCACACCTGTGATTCCGAATGCCGGGCCAAACTCATGCAGGCCATGCTGAGCTCCTACGGCGAGGCCCAGGGCGACTACAACGAGGTCTTCAAGCGCCTGCTGACAGCGCCGCGTGGAGAGGCGGGCACCGCCCTGGCACAGTTGCATGCGCGCCTGCTTTGGTGCCAGGTCGACGCCGAAGATCTGGCGGAATTCCGGGACAGCGTGCTGGTCCCGACCGTCACTGCCGCGTGCGCCGATCCCAAGTTCGATGCAGGTCTCTTGGAGGACTTGGCGACGATGGCCGCGCTGGTTCCCGAGCCGTCCGCGCCTTCGGCCGCGGACTCAACTTCCACAAGCGACGCTGGCGCCTGGAAGCAGATGGTGGCGGCGCTCGACAAACGCGGCGAGCGTTTTCACAAGGCATTCATCAATCGTCTGGCCCGCGCCCGGCACGAGCGCGCCAGTCCGCCGCCCATGATCAAGAAGCAGAACTTCTGCAACGCTGAGAGGGTTGACGGCAGCGCCGGAAGCGAACTCGACCAGTAGTTGAGGCGAGGCGGCGCGCCTCGACCGACATCCACCGAGTGGTATCATTGAGGTGCAATGGCGGTTTCGAGCAGCGTTCCCAGTCTTGGGCTTTCTTGCCCGGACTTTCGCCTTCCGGCGACCGACGGCAAGACCTATGGCAAGGGTGATTTCGCCGCGTCGCCGGTGCTGGTGGTGATGTTCATTTGCAACCACTGCCCTTACGTGAAGGCCGTGGAGGATCGTCTGCTCGCCCTAGTGCGCGAGTATTCACCCAGGGGCGTCCAGTTTGCGGGCATCTGCTCCAACGACGCCGTGACCTATCCCGAGGATGCGTTTGACCGGCTCAGGGAGCGTTGCGAGTTCAAAGCATACGGTTTCCCCTATCTTCACGATGAATCGCAGGCGGTGGCCCATGCCTTCGATGCCGTGTGCACGCCGGACATCTTCGTGTACGACGGGGACCGCCGCCTGGCCTACCGTGGCCGCATCGACGATTCGTGGAAGGATCCAGCCAAAGTGACCCGTCGCGAGCTGGCCGAGGCAATCGACGCTCTTCTCACGGGCAAACGGCCGTCGGCCGAGCAGCATCCATCCCTGGGCTGTTCCATCAAGTGGAAGCAGGACTAGTTCCGCCCGTCAGAATTTCAGCCATGTTTGGGTCGTCGATGCATCCCGNNCCGGCTTCGTTGCTCCTCGGTTACATACGTCCAGTATGCGCCCTCGTCGCGCCTCGCCGACCGGGCGCCTCGGCGGCCGAAACATGACCGCTCTTCTGACGGGCGGAACTAGCTGGCGGTCCGTTCTAGGCTGCGGATTGTGGCTCCGGCGTAGGCGGTGGCCCGTTTCTGAGCGCAGATTCCCGGCGGCACTCCTTGCAAGACGTGAACCAGTCTTGGACACGCCTAACCTGGCACGCGGATGGCATGGGCGAATGGTCGAGCTGACCGATGAAGGACCCAGGATTGGAACGGAGCTCGCCAACGTGAAGAAGAGAGAGAGAGACCGCCATGAATACGCCTAGCACTCAGACCAGCAACCCGGTATCCGCCGAGCTCTCCAGCCCGCAGGCGCGCGAGCGTCTGGTACACGTGGCGCTTTCCATTCTGCGCGACGGAGTAGACGCCGAGGACGCCGCCCACGACGCGGTCGAGCAGGCATTGCGCGGATCAGGATCGTTTCGCGCAAAATCCCTGGTGAGCACGTGGCTGCACAGGGTGGTGGTGAATGCGGCGCTCATGCGGGCACGCAGGCGGAGACGTGCTGCTGAGCGCGTGGCAGCCAACGACCAGGCAGGGCAGGGGGATGTCGTCGCGTTGTTGCGAGATTCGAGTCCTACACCTGCTGTGCGCCTGGAGGACATGGAAGACCGCTCGCGGCTGCACGCCGCCGTTGCCCAGTTGCCTCGTCCCTATCGGGACGTGGTACAGCTTTGTGTGTTTGAAGAACTGGCCCTTCCCGACGCTGCTCGTTCGCTGGGAATCACCAGTCAGGCCGTGCGGACGCGGATGTGTCGGGCTCGGGCTCAGCTACGCGAGCGCTTCGCGGCGTAGGGCGGTTTGCGGATGGATGTTGCGTGGGTCGTATGCTCACCCACCGCTGAGAACGGAGCCAGGAGAGCAGGGGCCGGTAGCTGATAGACGCATGACCAGCAGGCAGCGCTGCCTTCTGGTCATGTGCTCTAGTCATTTGGCCTGCGAATCCGCTTGTCCACGCTCCATCCACCATTTCTCGCCCTCAGATTCGCAAAGCCTTTTCGACCCCAACCCCTGCATGGTGACGGAGCGCTGCTTGAGGCTGAGCCGCACACAGTGCTTTTCCCCCGAAACCGGGCCCAAGCAGCCTCTCCGCCACCACGCTGAGACTTTCGCCTCATTTCCCCGCGGTACCTGCCCCGTCAAGCCACCCCTGCCACCATCCTGAAACCCGGCCTGCCCGCCCTTCACACCGTACCCAATCGCAGGTCCCCTCTGCACCGACCGCCTCCTCCCACTCCCAAACACTTCCTGGGTAATACAAAGTCCGTGCCACCAAAAGCGATCGGAAGGGTGCGTGATTCGTCAAGCAGGCACAGGCTGGCGTTACGGGTTAGTAATTTTCGCCCGCCGCGCGGCACGGGAAGGGAACATCGTGACGCGCTGATTGCACCCGTCGACTTGGTCTGGACGTCCCAAGCGAATTGCCGCACTTTCCCTCAGCAGAGAATTGGCCATACCTTTTCGCCTTGGGAAAGGCATACTCAGCCGGGACCCGTAACATGCTCGATATACTCTTGGTGGACGACGAGGCAGACATTCGGCTGCCGCTCGGAGAGGCGCTCAGAGATCTGGGCCATCGCGTGTCGCTTGCCGCTGACGGCGATGAGGCCATGCAGTGCCTGGATCGCCAGATCTTCAATCTGGTCATGAGCGACATCCGTCTGCCCAAAGTGGACGGTTTCACCATCCTGCGCCGCCTGCGCGACGAGCAACCTGATACCCACGTCGTGCTGATGACTGCCTTTGGCACGATTCGGGAGGCGGTCCTCGCGGTCAAGGAAACCGCGATCGAGTACGTTACCAAGCCGTTCGAGCTGCCCGAGGTGTTGGGAATTGTTCAGCGTATCGACGAGCGCTGGACACTTCTTCGCGATCTGGCCGCAGCGCGTGCCGAGTTGGCCACCCGCAAGGTCGGCGAGATGATTGAGGGCCGATCGCCCGCCATCGTGCATCTGCGCAATCAGATCAATGCCATCGCTTCCAGCTCCGCGGCGGTGCTCCTGACCGGAGAGAGTGGCACCGGCAAGGAGTTGGCGGCACGCATGATCCACACGGCCAGTGAGCGGCGTGACGCTCCCTTTGTGGCGGTGAACTGCGCGGCAGTGCCGGCCACCCTCATCGAGGCCGAGTTGTTCGGACATGAGCGGGGTGCATTCACCGGCGCGGTCAAGCGCCGCGACGGTCGCTTCAAAGCGGCTGACGGCGGCACCCTGTTCCTCGACGAGATTGGCGAGATGCCGGCAGACGTGCAGGCCAAGCTCCTGCGCGTACTACAGGAAGGCTCATTCGAGCCCATCGGAACCAACACCTCGGTGAAGGTTGACGTCCGCCTGGTCTCGGCCAGCAACCGCGATCTCAAGGGCAGTGCGAGCGAAGGTAGCTTTCGCCAGGATCTCTACTATCGCATCAAGGTGTTCGAGCTTCGTCTGCCGCCATTGCGCGAACGGCTCACCGACCTGCCCATTCTGGTCGAGCAATTCATGCGCGAATTCACCGCGCCGGGCACGACGCCGTCGCCTATCGCGCCGGCGGCCTGGGCTGCGCTGCAAGGCTATGGCTACCCAGGCAACGTGCGCGAGTTGAAGCACGCCGTTCAGCACGCCAGCATCCTGGCGCGCGGGCAGGAGATCCAGGTTCACCATCTGCCGGCCGAATTCCACGGCAGCGTGCGTCCAGTGTCAGGTGAGCGCGTCGAGCCGCTCGCCTTTGTGATGGCCCAGTTCGAGAAGGACTACATCGAGCGCATTCTGAAGATGGCTGAAGGCGAGCGCCGCCGCGCCGCCGAGATGCTGGGGATCTCCCGCAAGAACTTGTGGGAGAAGATGGTCAAGTACGGGCTGCACTAGTTCCCATTTTCTGGGCCTCCGACGGGAAGCGCGAAATGGAGCGTGGCTCCACGATCAGCGGTGCCCTCGACCCAGAGGCGGCCGCCATGCCGCTCGACCAGCATGCGTGCGATGAACAGCCCGAGCCCATAGCCGTGGTCGGTCCTGGACTGGAAAAACTGGCTACTCGGCGGACTGGGCGCTTCCTCGCTCGCGTGGGCTTGGCCGGGAACCACCACGGCGAAGCGCACTTCGTCGTCAGCCACCGCGACCCGCAAGGTAACCTCTGCGCCATCTGCGCAGTTGCGCAGCGCGATCAGTAGCAGGCTGGTGAGCACACGTTCCAAGCGAGCTATGTCGGCGGTGACCCGGACCGGACCTTTGGGCAGGGCAAGCCTGACCCGGGCTGTGTCTAGGGTGCAGGAGTTGCGCGCGAGGATCTCGGGCACAAGGCGCTCAATGGCCACTGGGCGCAGTTCAAGCCTGAGCTGGCCCGAACGCACGCGCGACGAATCGACCAATTCTTCGATCATCGCATCCAGACGCCGGGCTGCCGCGATCACCACCGAGGCAAGGCGCTGCTCCTTCTCCAAGTTCCGCTCGGTCAGGGCCTTGTGCAAGAGCTGCGCGTTGAGGTGAACCGCAGTCAGCGGGTTGCGAATGTCGTGGGACACCAAGCGGATCAACTGCTCGTGGTGTTGTTCCAGGGTGCGCAACATGGTGACGTCGGACATGGTGACCACGGCGCCACCGCACGCGCCCCCGGTCAGCACGATGGGCACCGCGCAGGTGGATAACCAGGTTGTGCGGCCGTCCCGATGAATGCCAACGTCCAGGTCGCGCACCGTCTCTCCGCGCAGGGCTCGAAGTCCTGGCCAGCGCTCCAATGGCAGTGGCTCACCGTCGGTTCCGGCGATCAGGGCGTGCTCCAGGATGTTGCCTATCGACTGCCCGATGTCCTCGTCGGCGAAGCCAAGCATCGACTGGGCCTTCTGGTTTGCACTGGTCACCGCACCCTCGGCGGCTAGCACAACCATGCCTTCAGAAGCCGCAGCGAGCAGGGCCTGCCGTTCGAGTTCTGCGATCTCGGTGGGCCAAGGCCGGCCAGAGAACGGTCGACTTTTGGACGCACGCTGTTCCCGAGGTTTGGGCGAAGTTGCCCGGCTCGTCCGTCGGCTGTCCCGGTCCTGCGCCATTATGGGGATTATCCCCCATCTCCCGAGCCCTTGGCGTCACAATCGTCAATTCGCGGCGCCCGCCGGGCCGCTCGGCAGGTACGTGTCAGCGGTGTCCGCCGCGCCCGCCGCCCCTAAAACCGCCGCTGAATCCTCGGGCCGGAGAGGGGGCTGCGTGCCACCCGCCTGTCGCAGGATGCGCATGGCCCCATCCTCCGTGAAAATGTCCTCGCCCGGAGTAGGGATAGTATCCCCAGCCCGGACCCCAGAACCAAGGAGAGAAGCCCACGCCCCACCACCACCACGGCCACCAATCAACCGCCACGCCAGCCGGCCGGTATTCGACATAGTCGGATGACTGATTGGGCACTAGCTCGAATGGAGTGGTTCCGGTAACGGGTTCGCTGCCACGGCGAACTTGCCACAACAGGGTTGCCTGTCCTGGACTGCCCTGGGCTGGCACGGGGTAGAAGACATCCAAGGTGCCGTGTTGTCCTTGGGGCAGGGTGAGGACTGGACCGCCGGCCGAGCTCTCAGCATAGGTGGGCTTCACCGTGGCAGCCCCCAGGTTCACGACCTGATCGCGGGTGTCGACGGTCCAGACAGCGGCGTCAGAGCGGTTCTCGGCGGCGATGCGCAGGTGAAGATAGAAGCCCGGCGTTCCCGACGGCGCGGGCATGGGCTCCGCACCGAAAGACATGACCCAGGCCGTGCCCTTAGGATCTGCGGCCGGGATCGGGTAGGGCACAGCAGGCGCCTGCTGCTCGTTGTATTGCGGCTCGGACCCTGGCCCGTAGGCAGTCGCTTCCGTGGCACAACCCGCGGCAGCAAGGGCGACTGCTCCGAAGAACACCTTCATAGTTGTTGCGTTCATCGCTTCCTCACTCAGGTTGATGGCACTCTTCACTTTACCACCTCGAAAGGCATGCTGCCGTTCCTGTCCCTTTGCTTGCAGCCGTGAGGCTGCGATGTGTTACTCTGCCAGCATCATGGCTAAATCACCTTGTCCGATCTCCAAGACGCACTTCACTGAAAAAGCCGAGCCCATCAAGCTGGTCATCAACGGCCAGGAACTGGTGGCTGACAAGAAGGAGTTCTCGACCGGCTCGTTCGGCTGGTTCTTCAACGGCAAGATCAGCGTGGCGGTTGATGGCAAGCCGCTCAGCGTGCAGGTCGGCCTAAACTTGACGGTGGTAGGCAGCAAAGAAGCCGAACGCTAGTAAAGGGGCCACCTGCGCCATAGAGGTGACCACGGCCGACGATCCGGGCCGCTGGCGGCGTCGGGCCTGCGAGCCTCGACCCACACCATGCCGAACATCTGGTTCAGAATGGGGCGGAAGATGGATGTCCCTTCGGGCGATTTTCCACCAGGCCGGCAGTCACGCGCCTATTCTGCGTGATGCGCGGGCTGGGCGGCCGTCGCGATGCCCATGTATTGCAGCATGGCGCGCGCGGCCTTGCGTCCCGCGCCCATGGCCAGAATGACCGTGGCACCGCCGGTCACGATGTCGCCGCCGGCAAAGACACCTGGGATGCTGGTCATCTGGGTTTCAGGGCTGACATCGATGTAGCCGCGTTTGTTCAGCTTCAGCCCTGGCGTGGTTTGCGCCAGGATCGGATTGGCCGAGGTGCCGATAGCGTAAACGATGGTGTCGACTTCGAAGAGGAACTCCGAGCCTGGCACGGGCACTGGCCGCGCGCGGCCCGACGCATCCGGCTCGCCCAGTTCCATGCGAATGCATTCCATGGCCCGAACCCAGCCGCGTTCGTCGCCCAGTATGCGCACCGGCGCCGTGAGCCAGTTGAACTTCACGCCTTCTTCCTCTGCGTGATGGACTTCCTCGGCGCGCGCCGGGCTTTCCTTCTTGGTACGACGGTACACACAGTACACATTTTCGGCGCCCATTCGAATGGAGACGCGGCAGGCGTCCATCGCGGTGTTGCCCGCACCAATCACCGCCACTTTCTTGCCCATGCCCGTCGGCGTGTCGGTTTGCGGGTGCTGGTAGGCGCGCATCAGGTTCACGCGCGTCAGGTATTCGTTGGCCGAGAAGATGCCGTTGAGCCCTTCGCCCGGAATGCCCATGAGGTTGGGAAAGCCTGCCCCGACGCCGATGAACGCGGTTTCGTATCCCATTTCCTGCATGAGCTGCGGAATGGTGAAGAGGCGTCCAATGATCGCATTGGTCACCACCTTGACGCCTAGTCCCTGCAACGCTTCAAGCTCGCGGTCAATCAGCTTCTTGGGCAGCCGGAATTCAGGGATGCCGTACTTGAGCACGCCACCCGCCGTGTGTAGCGCCTCGTAGATGGTGACATCGACACCGGCGCGAGCCAGGTCCACTGCGCAGGTAATGGACGCTGGGCCGCTGCCGATCATGGCCGCCTTGTGGCCGTTTCGCTGGATCGAAGTGGCCAGCGACCATCCGTTCTTGAGCGCCAGGTCTCCGACGAAGCGTTCCAGGCGGCCGATGCCCACTGGCTCCAGCTTCTTGCCGACGATGCACAGGGCTTCGCATTGGGTTTCCTGTGGGCAGACGCGGCCGCAAATGGCGGGCAGCACGTTGTCAGCGGCCAGGACGTCGTAGGCTTTGCGGAAGTCGTGGTTTTCGACGGCCTGGATGAACCCCGGGATGTTGATGGCCACTGGGCAGCCTGCGGTGCAACCGGGATTCTTGCACTGGATGCATCGGGCCGCTTCCGCCAGCGCCTGGTCCTCGGCATAGCCAAGGGTCACCTCATTCCAGTTGCGGGCGCGCGCTGCCGGATCCTGTTCCGGCATGGCGGTCTTGGTCTTGGCGATGGTCTTGATGGTCTTTTTCGGTCTTATTGGTGCTTCCATTACGAAATCTGCCTTGGGGCGGACGAGAGTTTTGGGCGAAAATGATTATCGGGGCAGGCGGCAGTCGTGCTGTTCACGGAAAAGGTGCATGGATTCGCGTTCGAATCGGTCAAAGCGCTTGGCCCGGGCCAGCAGTTCGTCGAAGTCGACCTGCAGGCCGTCGAACTCGGGGCCATCCACGCAAGCAAAGGCCATCTTGCCACCCACGGTTACCCGGCACCCCCCGCACATTCCCGTACCGTCGACCATGACGGGGTTGAGGCTGACGATGGTCTTGATGCCGCGTGGTTTGGTGACCGCCACGCAGGCCTTCATCATGATGGCAGGGCCGATGGCCAGCACCTCGTCGATGTCTGGGTTTCTGTCCAGGACTTCTTGCAGCGGCCCGGTTACCAGGCCCTTCACGCCGAATGAACCGTCGTCGGTGGCGATGATCAATTCATCGCTTTCAGCCTTGAAGCGGTCGATCCAAAACATGAGATCCTTGGAGCGGAAGCCGACGATGGAGATGGTGCGGGCCCCGTTCTGCTTGTACTGGCGCAACTGGGGATAAGTCGGCGCCACGCCCAGGCCGCCGCCCACGCACACGACCTTCTTCACCTTGTCGAAGTGCCGCGCGTGACCGAGCGGGCCGGCGAGGTCGTCGAGGTATTCGCCCTCTTTCAGACCCATGAGCGC
>PMJE01000443.1 GCA_003157315.1 Myxococcales bacterium
GAGGTGCGAAAGCTCGTGCTTCTCGTTCTGGGAGCGGAATCGCAACTCGTCGATGTGGTCGATAATCTCGCGCAGGTTGTAGCCGCTGCGGATGTTGTTTTGGATTTCGCCGAAGATTTCGCCGATCTTGTATTCGATGGTGTCCGGCCCGCTGGCCTTGTCCTTGAAGCCGCGCAGGTAGGGGAACAGCTTCTTGTCGACGAAGTCGTGCAGGTCGTCACCGGTCTGTGCCCGATTGTGGTCGAGCTTGCCGTCCTTATCCTTGGGCGCGGCCCAGGATTCCCAGCGATAGGCCTTGTCCAGCATGAAGCCGTACTTCTTGCCCGAAAGCCCCGCCTCGTCCGCCCGGTCTTGCTCCAGCCCGTCGAGGTACTTTAGGAAAAGCAGCCAAGAGGTCTGCTCGGTGTAGTCCAGCTCGGTAGTGCAGCCGGCCTCCTTGCGGAGTACGTCGTCGATATTCCGGAAGGCTTGTTCAAACATGCGGGCTCGACGGCCATTGTATGCCAAGGGGCCGGCGTTGGCGCGGGGGGCGACAGAGAGCCAGCGCGGTGCGCCAGACGCCGCCACGGTGCCACCTCCTCCTTCACAGGCCGTCTCAAGGGATATCACTCCGTAGGGGTGACGTGCGCGAGCAGGCCTTCGAGCGTTACAAGGATCTCCTGTGCCTCCAACCTGGACATCTTATGTCCGACGTCCGGATAGAAGTGCGCCGTGGTGGAAAACCCTGCGGCATTAAGAACTGCGACGGATTCCTTGCAAGCAGCGAAGGGAACCGCTCGATCACGCTCGCCATGGAAGATCTCGATGGTCGGCCCGGGCGCGGTCTTCCGCGCCTCTCGAAACAGCGCGGGCGGCAGCCGACCCGAAATGGACACGACCGCGCTCAATGACTTCGGCGCGGTGATGGCCAAAGTCATGGCCACGATCGCGCCTTGTGAGTATCCGACGACAATAGGCTTGCCGGCGCTCGGCCAAGCATCATGCATTTGACCTAGAAAGGGCACAAGCGTCTGCGCGGCCCGTCGTGGTCCCGGCGCCCCTGCTGCGCTCGAGTCGCCGCGATACCAACCGAAATGGCCGTTCTGCGCGTCTGCGTACGGCGCAATGATTCGTGCTTTTGTGCGCAGCCCTTGAAAGAGGGCGATGAAGTCCGCAGCATCGCCACGTTGCGGATGCAGCGCGACCACGAGCGGCAAGCGCTCCTGGGTCTTCGCACCTGCGGCTAGCATCTCGATGAAATGAACCCCGGCCAGCAGGCGCGTCTCCACCACGGGTTGCGCGACCGCCGCGCGTCCAGCGAGAGCGCCGACGACCAGAGCCAGTCCGCCCACTCGGACAGCCCTGGTCGCCAGGCCACCCACCTTCACGGTCCTACTGGTCCGCGTAGCGTTTCGCCGCTGCCAGATCCCTACGGATCTCCTCGGCGGTCCGTCGCGGGCCGTAGCCGGGCGTATCGCGCTGGATGCGCCATCCCTCTTTGAGCGGGCCGGCGTCCACGACGTCGAAGCCGAATTGGTCGATGAGGCGACTGACGGTTGCCTTGGCCGCTTGGTCATCTCCCGCGATGACCAGGGCACGGCGGTTCTTGCTGCCGGCTGGCTGCCCATCGGTGGTAAGCGCGGCGGCGTAAATGTGATTGAACGCCTTGACCACCTTCGAGGTCGGCAGGTGCGCCTGCAGAAGCTCCGCGGTGGTGGTCGACTCGTTGTCGAGCTCGGGAATGTGGCCATCCCGCTGCGGGTAGTAGTTGTTCGTGTCGATCACGATCTTTCCCAACAGCGGCAGGGCAGGAATGGCTCGATAGTTCTTGAGAGGCACCGTCACCACGACAATCTCTCCGGCTGCTCCTGCTTCTGCGGCCGTCGCGGCGCGCGCGTTCGGTCCCAGCTCAGCGACCAAGCCCGACAGGGTTTCCGGCCCACGCGAGTTGCTGATCACCACCTTGTGCCCGTTCTTCACCGCGAGCCGAGCGAGTTGGCTGCCAATCTTCCCTGCACCGATAATCCCAATAGTTGCCATGGTGGTCAGGCTAGCACCGGCCGGTTGCTCTGCAAGGCGACTACGGATCGCGCAACGACTGCGCCTACGCCGATCTAATACGACTCTCGAAGCTCTTGGCCGATCAAGTGGAAGCGGGTCATGTTCTAGCCACTGAACCGTTGGAGAGAGGAGACGCAGATGAACTATCGACCTTTGGGTAGAACGGGCTTGCGAGTTTCTGAGCTTTGCTTCGGGACGATGACCTTCGGTGGCGAGGGAATGTTCAAGGCGATCGGCAGCACGGAGCAGTCGGAGGCCGATCGTCTGGTCGGCATCTGCATCGACGTTGGGATCAATTTCTTCGACACCGCGAACGTGTACTCGGCGGGACGTGCGGAGCAGATCCTGGGAAAGGCGCTGGGCGCGCGCCGCAAGGACATGGTGGTCGCCACCAAGGTGCGGGGGCGAGTGGGCTCTGGGCCAAACGCGGTCGGCCTGTCACGCGGCCATATCATGGACGCGATCGACGCCAGCCTTCAGCGGCTCGGCACCGACTACATCGACCTTTACCAGATTCATGGCTACGACGCGTTCACGCCGTTCGAAGAAACGCTGCGAGCTCTCGACGATCTGGTCCGCGCCGGCAAGGTACGATACATCGGCGCGTCGAACCTCGCGGCCTGGCACCTGATGAAAGCTCTCGGGATCAGCCAGCGCGTCGGTCTGGCGCGGTTCGAGACCCTGCAGGCGTATTACTCGATCGCCGGCCGCGACCTAGAGCGCGAGCTGGTCCCGCTGATGGAGTCGGAGCAGGTGGGCCTGCTGGTTTGGAGCCCGCTGGCGGGTGGTTTCTTGAGCGGAAAATTTGGGCGGGACAAGAAGGGACCAGAAGGCGCGCGACGTGCGAGCTTCAATTTCCCTCCCGTCGATGAAACGCGCGGCTATGCTGTCCTTGACGTGCTGGCCGATGTGGCCCGTGAGCACGAGGTGTCGGTTGCACGCGTGGCCCTTGCTTGGCTGCTCCACCAGCGCATCACCACCAGCGTGATCGTCGGAGCGCGCAACGAAGCCCAGCTCCGAGACAACCTGGCCGCGCCGGAGCTGAAGCTCTCTGCGGACCAGCTTGCGCGCCTGAATACGACGAGCGCGTTGCCCCCCGAGTACCCGGGCTGGATGATCACGGTGCAGGCCCGGGACCGGTTGCAAGCGATCTCGCCGGAGAAGCGTTTCGCGAAGGTCACGTAGGCGCCGGAGCACGGGCGATACCCACCATCGGCAACAACCACCCACCCATATAGATGAGGGCGCCGCGCGTTGGTTCGCCCAGTCTTCCAGACGCACCACTTCCCGCAGGGCACTCTCGCTCATCGACTCGACCCCATCCACCGACTTGGCGAAGAGGATCTGTTCCTGAACCTCCGGCGCCAGCAGCGTCAGGTCCGTGAGTTGGGTCACCCTCATTCACGCTGGCAGACACACTTCGCGCGAGGACTCGGTTAGCGTCCACCTTGACGGCGTGATGGCAGCACCTGCTCGGGCCAGGGACGCGGCGGCTGCTCCAGCGCGAAGCGCAGACACACGGACATCCCTTGTGCAAACCGCCGCGCCGGCAGCCGGAGAAGACTGTCCTTTACCAGGTGTTGCAGCAGCACCTGCTGACCTTCGAGCAGCAATGGACCGACCAGGCCAGCCGGCCGCACGCTGCCGAAGTTCGTCACGGAAGAGCTGCACAAGTATCTAGATTGCGGAATTCTCGCGCGGGGGTAGGCAGCAACACAATCGGTACAATCACTTCACTACGCCGACACCGGCCGAGGTGAAGATCACGCGGCGGCACCATCCGCTCGCGGGGCAGAAGTTGGAGGTGCTGCGCGGTGGACGGCGCCAGATCGTTGTGCGCTTGCCGGGAAGCCCGCCCATGCTCGTGCCACGTGCATGGACGGACGCAGACGGTCCCGGTGATCTCGCCGAGCAGGCGTCGACCGTTTTCACCGTCGATGCGATCCGAGAGTTGGCGGATCTAGTGACGGCGCTTCAGCGACGACATCGAGGTTGAAGCTTCCGTGGCCCGGACGTGCTGGCATGTGGGCGGTGAAGGAGGGCCATGCCCATGCAGAGACAGGTGTCGCTTGATTTTCGCAGGGACAATCTCGCCGTGCTCTGGCAGCGGTTGCCAGAGGGAGATCGGCGAGCGGTGATCGAGCAGATGGCGCGACTGATCGCGCGCGCGGCCCAAGCTCGATCGAAGAAGGAGCAGAAGGAAGAAGGGAGCAGGCCATGAGTATCTACAATCTCGACCGATCCAAGATTCGACCGGAACACCACGAGCGCGCAGCATTCGTGTACATCAGACAATCGTCGCTCAAACAGGTGCGCGAAAACCTTGAGAGCCAGAAGCGACAGTACAGCTTCGCCGAGCAGGCGCGAGCCACGGGATGGAACGAGCAGCAAGTGGTGGTGGTCGACGAGGACCAGGGCAAAAGCGGAGCAACGCCCGAGTCGCGCCCGGGCTTCGCTCGACTCATATCGGCGGTAGCAACTGAAGGCGACTTTCGCGGGCCGCGCTGGAGTAGACTGCGCCCTGTGGTCGAGACAGGCTCTTCGGGCAGGACAGCGAGTATCGTGGATGACCGGTGGCGCCGGCGTCAACGCATGCGCGCAGCCGTTCGCCTCTAATCCGCACAGGAACTGCATGGGCGGAAGTTCGGTCGGTTGGATCGCGGGCGGGGACGTCCTGGCGCCCGCGCAGCCACGGATGGCTGGCCATTCCCTCGGGACAACCCAGTCGGGCTGGTGCACGCCAACCGCCTGTGACGAGAAGAAAGTGAACAGGCCGATAGTGCTGACAATAGTGAGCGTGCGACACAAGGAACGGCGCACACGTCCTATTGCCCCCCCGTGCCGCAACTGGGGCCGCACAATGTCCAGAATAAGCAACGCCACGGATGGGACGAGAAACGCGACAGGCGGCAGCATCAGTACCAGCGCACTTCGCGCGTGTGCGAGGCCGTTTTCCGCCGCGCGCACCGTACTCTCCTCGACGAATATCGTGCTGCCTATGAGCAGAAGCTGCGTGATGAACACGATGCCGATGCCGATAGCCGCGCAGAGCGTCGTATAATAGAGGGCCGCACGTATTTCGGTGAGAAATTGCGACTGAAGAGGGCGCCACGGGTGAAGGACGAGTGCCACGATCCCTATCACCAGCAGCCACAACGAGGCTGGCTGTCCCAGGTAGACCAACTCGAAGGCGCAAGGGCATCGAGGAGCTCCGCCGCACCACCGCCGACGACGGCGTATTCTGCTACACCTTGTTCAAGGCAGTGGGCACGGCCGCGTGACCGCAAGGCCGTGCTGGGCCCCGTTCCGGAGAGGGGCTGGGAGTGTGAGGGCAAAGGTCAGTCCCACGCCCGCGACCAACTGCGGACTGTTCTGGCCACAGTCGGGTAGAGCGGACTACGGTGGCGTTAGTGTCTTGACGAAGAGCGAGGGACCGAGGCCATCGTCATAGACCAGCGCCAGTCTTTGTCCGTCCTGGCTCACAGAAAAACTGAAAGCGTTGCGTCCGCCCCATGCTGCGACGACATCGCTCTTGCCGGTACTCAGATTCACCCGATTGAGCAGGTTTTGGGTTTCTCCGCATTCCGTCACGCCATCATCGGCGACCGTCTCATAGAGGCAACTTCCTCCTTCGTAGTAGGCTGCGGTCAGATCAGCAGGATCTCCCGAGTAGGCCCGGATCATCCCGACCTCCTGTGGGAGCGGGCGAGTTTCCCCAGTCACCAAGTCGACAACCCTGTAGGGGTTGGATTGGACGACTCTTGCCGGTGTTCCCCCGTCCCAACCGATGATGTCGCCTGAAACCTGGATGGGCTGGCTGATGCCCGTGGTCGGATCGGCAAGCAACGCGCCCGTTGGCCCCCAGTAGAGGAGGCGCGTTCCGTCAGGAGAAAACCTGGTCGACGAACTCTGCCCGAAGGTCTGGCGGGTTCCTGTGGCGAGATCGAGCGTCGACAATTCCCCAGTCTTGTAGTCGACAGTGGCGACGCGAGTGCCGTCGAGAGAAACGTCGTACTCCGCACGCTCCGAGACGCCTGTCGCGATCGGCACCGCCGATCCTGCTCGGCGCTCGGCGAACGGTGCCCGGTAGAGCACATCACCGGACTCGGGATCGATCCCGGCTGTGGTGAAGAAGAGCAGACTGTCCCCTGCCACCAGCTTCGTCGATTGCACGTCGTCGTGTCCCTGAATGACGGAGTTGATGGCACCCGTCTGGACGTCAAGTGCCTGAAGGGCATAGTTACCCGCCGAGTTTGGCCCCATCCAATAGAGGGTGCCGTCGTCAGCCGACCAACCCACCATTTGCACATCCTCCAGGTGCTCGACGACGAGACGTCCCAGATCGATCGTCGCCCGAGGCGGCGAACATGCAGCTCCGACTATCACCGCCATGAGATTTGCCATGGCGACACGAAGCACATCCGTTGGGTTCATCATAGCAGACCGACATCTGCACATTCCGTGCCTGGGCCGCGGCCCCGATCGCGGCGGTTCCGGGACGTGGCCCCGGGGCGCCTGCGGTCGCGGAAATTGAAGGGTCGCCCACTCGGTCCGTTCGCGTCATGTGACAGGGGGGCAGGCTTCCTGCCGTTCGATTTCCAACAGTTCTGGTGAAGGCTAGGCGGATAGGAGTTCGCGTGTTGGCGAGCGTTCAGACTACCAATAGCACAGATTCTGCTCGACGCCGTGGCGGCAACGCAAGAAGAGTTGCGCTATGTGACTCTCAGCGGCAATGTTGCCTCGGCCACCCGGAGGTGAAGCCCGGCATCCTGGAAGTGGGCATCTTGCTCAAGACGCGCTTTGCTCTCGATCAATACATCAATCTGCGGCCGGTGAAGCTGTATCCCAACGTGGAAACCCCGCTCAAGGACAAGGGACCGGAGCACATCGACTTCGTGGTGGTGCGCGAGAGCACCGGCGGTATTTACACCGGCGTCGGCGGCGTCACGCAAAAGGGAACGCCGCTGGAAGTGGCCACTCGCGCGGCACGCACCTGCGGTGACCGGCTTGCCGATAAGCCTCCTCGGTGAAGGCAACGGCACGCAAGACCCACTCGTACTGTCTGATCACCTCATAATCGTCGGCCTGCGAGAGTGGATTCAGCTTACCGTCCGGGAAGAGGAGATCCCCAAGTCCCTCGAGTTCACGGCGGAAGGTCCGCATTGACCAGAGTGATCACGCAGTTCGAAAAGCCAGGGCAGTCTGAAATTGTCAGGCATTGCTCTATGGCTTGTGCCGCGACGGCTGTGGCCTGGTCCGCGGCGGAAATATCGCCGCCGTTCAGCTGAACAAACTGGCTCAGTTGCTGACGACCGTTGGCTATGCATTGTGAGACGGTCGAGACATTCCTCAGGGAAAGCGCGCCACAACTTTGCAGCTTGCTGCAGAGATCTGCGAGCAGGTACTTGTCGTTGCCGCAGGCGGTCATACAAGCGGCGAGTAGCCCGATAGCTGCCGCGGTCCACCAAGTTCCTTTCATCGTGGATTCCTCCTACTACTTGGGCGGCAGAAAGCACAAGCGGTGAGGTTGGGCTGAAGAGCGTCGCCAGTGACCGCGAAGCTGCCCGCAGCGCCACCAAGAAGGCGACGGCCGCCTACAATTTTGGTCGCTACGACGAGGCTGCCGGCGCATCGATAGCGCCCCACCCAGGTTGCCTTGCGGATAGCGCCCCGAGAAAAAGGTCAACCTGGTGAGGTCTTTGGTATGTGTCGGGAAAAACAGATGGGCAGAGGTTAGCGTGCGCTGGCCTCAAGCTGTGGGACGAGGACCGGCAGCAACTGGTGGGATATCCGAATTAGCCTTTCAGGCTTGGATCCGCAGGTAACGTTCTACTGAAGCGGCGGCAGTGGAGCCCTCGGCCGCGGCTGTGGCGATCATCTTGACCTTGCCTGGATAGGCCACGAAGTCGCCAGCCGCAAACACGCCCGCAACAGCGGTACGCATGGAGGAGTCCACTGGCAGATGGCTTCCCTGCAGGCTCAGATTCAGATCCCATTGGGCCAGTTCGCCCAGATCCGGCACCTGACCGATGCCGACCAGCAGCAGATCCGCGGGGATCTCGTAGACCTCCTGCCCGTGCACCGCCACCAGCACATGGTCCAGTACGCCATTTCCGCCCAACCCGACCACCTCTGCCTCAGTCATCACTTGCACGCCCGACGCGTCCAATCGCTCCAATGAATGCGGGTAGGCGCGCAGACCTACGTGGCGGTGCACGAGCGTCACTTCCGGCACGAAAGCCTTCAGAGCGATCGCCATGTCCACGGCCGTGTCACCGCCGCCCACCACCACAGCGTGGCGGGCCACAATGCTATCGCGTGGAGGAAGGCTATACATCAGACCGTGGCCGGCGAAGCGAGCCTCGTCTTTGAGCCCCAGCTTGCGCGGCCGGAAACGGCCCAGGCCTAGCGCCAGCAGCACTGCGCGCGCTTTCACCCGCCGTCCCGATGACCGCAGTGCGAAGCCCATGTCGCGCGCGAATGCGACAGACTCCACTGGCTCGTGTTCGCGCAGCTCGGCGCCGAAGTGCGCCGCCTGTTCTGCCAGCCGGCGCGCCAATTCCCCGGAGGCCACGTCCAGGTGGGCCGGAAAATTGGTGACCGGCTTGCTCGGATACAGACTGACAAGCTGGCCGCCAAAGGCCTGGGCCTCGAATGTGATGCTGCTCAGTCCGCGCATGCGACAGTGTGCGGCCGCCACTAGCCCAGCCGGTCCGCCACCAACAATGGCCACGTCGTAGGACGGGATCTCTTGCGCCGCCAGGGCCTCGGGGGCGTCCAGCGCGACACGAGCATCAATCTCGTCCAGCACGACCAACGGGTCTGTGTTGTCATTCTGCATTTCCCGTCACCCCCCACGATCAAGTGTGGGCCGCGTGCGAGAAGCGGCAAGGCCTTACAGCATTGTCCAGCTGTCCTGTCCGCAAACACAGCGGGGTTGCGGCTGGCCAAGACGCCTGCTGGGAAAGAATTGCGCGAAAACGCTGCCGTCGGTTTGTCCAAGGTGAGGATGCGGAGTGACGAAAGCGGAAACCCGGCTTGAGCCTGCCGTTGACACCATCCTGCGGCTCACTTGCAGCCGATCAGGCGTCATGGCACCTCGTTGAGAATCTCTCCCAGTTTCTCCAGTGTCGCCAGCGGCCAGCGAGGGTCCCACTTTCACCAGTATCACCGGGGACCAGGGACCCACCCGGTGATTTCAGGACATGACTTCGCCCAGCGCTCAATGGCGCGCGCTTGAAAGCGCA
>PMJE01000540.1 GCA_003157315.1 Myxococcales bacterium
GCGAGCGCCGCCGCAAAGTCGCCTGCCTTGATCAGGTTGGAGAACTTCTTCGAGCCCGAGACATTGGTGCGCTCCCCGATCAGAATGAAGTTCGACTCGGGCCGCACAGTCAGCGTGTCCAGTCCAGCCAGGCGCAAAGGCCGCGCGGCTTTTTCCGGACGACGTCGTGGTGGCACGCCCTGCACCGCCTGGGCGATGGCGCGAATATGGTCCGGGGTGGTGCCGCAACATCCGCCCACGATATTGACCAGACCCGCGCGCGCCAGCTCGCCCACCAAGGCGGCGGTGTCGGCCGGGTGTTCATCATAGCCGCCAAAGGAATTGGGCAGCCCCGCGTTGGGGTAGCACAGGATGTACTCGTCCGCTTGCCCGGCCAGGTCCTCGACATAGGGCCGCAATTGGTGCGCACCGCCCCCGCAGTTGAGACCTACCGCCAGCGGTCGCGCGTGCTGGATGGAAACGTAGAACGCATCGACGGTTTGGCCCGACATGAGGCGGCCGCTCTTGTCAGTGATGGTTCCTGACAGCATGATCGGCAAGCGTAGGTCTTCTTCGGCAAAGACCGCCTCGATGGCGCACAGGCACGCCTTTAGCGTTAGGGTGTCGAACACGGTTTCGGCGAGCAGAATGTCGCAGCCGCCATCGATCAGGCCGCGCACCTGTTCCTGGTAGGCTTCCTGCATTTCATCGAAGGTCACCGCGCGGAAGCCCGGCTCGTTTACTCGTGGCGACAGTGAAAGCGTCTTGTTGGTGGGGCCCAGGGCGCCGGCCACAAAACGTGGCTTCGCGGGAGTCTTGGCCGCGAATGCGTCGGCCACCCCGCGTGCAACCCGCGCCCCGGCCAGGTTCAGGTCATACACCGCCGACTCCAACCGGTAGTCGGCCTGCGCAATGCGGGTGCTGTTGAAGGTGTTGGTCTCGATGACGTCCGCGCCCGCGTCCAGGTACTGGGCGTGAATGTCAGCCACCACGTCAGGCCGGGTGAGCACCAGCACATCGTTGTCGCCCCGGAGATCGTGCCCATGCGAGGCAAAGCGCTCGCCGCGAAAATCCGCTTCAGTGAGGCCGCGGCGCTGGATCATGGTGCCCATGGCGCCGTCAATTACCAGGACGCGTTCTTGCAGCGCTGACAGGAGCTGTTGGATGCGATCTGTGCGGGTCATGCGGGCCCTCCTTTCCTTGCGTGCGATCCGGCTTCATCTCTCGGCGCGCCCGTGCGACTCGCAACCTTGCGTGCGAAGGCGCTCACCACGGCGAAATGGGGCGGTCGCTTCTCGCGCGAGGTTGCCTCGCAGCGGTCCACCACTAGCCCGGCGTCGCTCAGCCAGTCGCGCAGGGCTTGCGGCCGGAAGCCTGCATGCACATGGCCGTAGCCGGCGGTCACATCGCGCTGCTCATGGGCCGCCAGCGTGGTCACGACCAGATCGCCGCCTGGCCGGAGCACGCGCGCCGCCTCAGACAATGCGCGCGCGGGATCGGTCGCGTAGGTCAGCAAGTTGAGCAGCAGCACCTGGTCGAAGCTCGCATCTGCAAAGCGCAGCGATTGCACGTCGCCCAGCACGAACTCCACGTTGTCGAGGCCCTGCAATCGCTTGCGACAGGCCTGCAGCACCTTGGGGCTGATGTCCAGGCAGGTCACCCGGCGGCTGCGCGGAGCCAGCAGGGCGGCGATGGCTCCGTCGCCCGAGCCGGCGTCGAGCACGTCGCCCAAGTGCACGAGGCCGAGCAAACCGATCGCCGTGGCTTCCCAGGTCCGACCTGGCGAGTAGTGCCGCTCCATCTGGCCAGCCACGCTCTCGGGCCAGTTGGCAGTGCCTTGCCGCGCGCGCAGCACCGCCTGACAGCGCTCCTCATCGCTGTGCAAGAGCGGCTCGTCGAGCTCGCGGCCCAGCAGCGCCCACAGCCTGTGCGCGCTGGCCGGCATCTTGCCCTCGTTCATCATGTAGTACGCCTGCGCGCCGTCGCGCCGGTCACGCAGCACACCTGCATCGCGCAGCTTGCCCAGGTGGGTGGACACCCGCGACTGGGGAAGCTGAGTAATCTGGGTAATCTCCGCCACGGTCAGCTCGTTCTTCTCCAGCAGCGAGGCGAGGCGCAGACGTGTCGAATCACCGAAAAGGCGCAGTAGATCAACGGCTACGGCCAGTGTATCCATCCGGCAATCCTGATGTGATGATGCCTTGGATCTGGATGCGTGTCAAGCTGGCTTGAGCGAGCCACCGGGCGACGGACAAAGTCCGGGGGGAACGCGGGACGGCCGGCGTCTCCATGCCACTCGGCCGAGGGCGGCTTGGTTCGCGCCTGTGGTCCTGGCGAGTGGGCCAGGCGGACGGCGAATCCGAAGGTGAAGAGCAGGTGGTATGTGCGTCATTCACCAGAGCCGGATGATGGTTAGCTATCTATCGATTGCGGCCTTGTCGCTGGATCGAGTGCGGCCAATGACTCGTTGATGATCGCATCCATCGCCGTTACGAGGTCCGCGGATTCTTTTCGATCATAGTGCACCGCACGTTCGGCATAGGTATGGCAATAGCGGCAGTCGGCACAGTACGTCTCTGCGCAGCGGATTTTCCGGAACCCCTCCAGAAAATCGGAAAGTTCGGCNNCAGAAGCTCAATGGACAGAATATCGAGCAGGTTGCCGTCGTACCGGCGTGAAGCATATGCCTTTGTTGCGCGAAGGAGCCATGGAGTCGACCGTGAACGGTCGATGATTTTGAATTCCTCTATGCCCAATGCCTCATAATGATGAAGGTCTTCCGGACGTATCCAGCGACTCATGAGGAACAACTCGGGGTTCATCAGCCGCCTGCGCGTGCATTGCCACAAATAGGTATCCATCATGAATTGGATTTTCTTGTTGCCCTGGTTCTCCTGGGAGGCGTGTCCCACGCTGCATGCATGCTCCGCTAGGTAATGGCAATGATAGATGCATGAGATGTTCGCGAAAAGCACAATGCCGCATGAAAGGCCGGCTCGAATTTTCTCAAGCGCCTGGAAGTCACGGCTAAATTCACTATAGGGCAAGATGACAGGATCAATGCCAAGGGACTCCTGAAACTTCAGCCTCGGCAAATTGGTAGGCCAGCTCAGAACGCTGCCGCGGACACTCAAGCGCGGGTAGTTGTGCCGGACCAGCGACACAAGGGCCAGATTCGATATCGACACATTGTCAACGCCCATTTCGACCAATCTTCCGACAAAATTAAGCAGGCGGGTTTTGCCTTCGTGGGTCTGTTCAAGATTTCCCAGGCATGGCGCGTTGATAAGGTAGCTGAACTGCAACCCGCGTTTGTGGGCCTCCCGGATATATGCGGCGGCAGTGTCCATGTCCACGGAAGGCAGGACAGATCCCGCCCTGCCGCCGCCAACAAGGTCGTAGGGCAGCTTTGCGTAAACCGAAGTAACCTCGGGAATCTGAGCAAGACCCTCCAGGAGTTCAAGGTCCCAATTTGCAGCAACGCTCAGTTTCATTGTCGTGTTTCTGTTAGGTGCCTTGCAACTCACCCGCGTGCAGCCCCAGCCCTCGTTTCTAGCAATGGGTCAGCACGAAGGGTATCCCACGAAATAGGTGACCGCAGGGGCATGCGAACTCAAACGCCCCATCTCCCATGAGTAAGGCGGCCCTTCGAGTGCTTCCACCAGGCGGCGCAGCTCGTCGGGTTGGTAGCTGCGGAGGCACGACACGACTGCATCCCAAAAGATCAGCAATGGAGCAATCGGTACAATGTAGGTAAGAACGAGTCGACTCCAGCGAAAAGGTCGAATAAACGGAGTGAAGACCAAGACCAGGAACGGGATTAGGCATATTCCCAGAAGGGACCGCCAGTTTCGCTCAGTAATCTCGAAGACGGCGATCGGCGCACGCTGTCTCGCAGCATCTTGAAAGATGGCCCGCGCCGACGTCGGATCAAAGTGGTGTAGCCCGCAAAACAGCGTGCGCACGCCTTTAATCTCTGGCGGAATCTGCGTTGCATCGACGGGCTCCGAGACGTACCTAAGACGTCCTTTCGAGCGACGGCGTGCTCGTTCGAATGCGTCGAGGTTGGGAAACTTGTCGGTCATGATCACGTCAGCTGAAATTCCATCCCGTGCCAAGCAATTCAGGATTCCCGGCAGCGGCCCGGAGGCGCCAGCGCACAGATCGACTAGCTGGTCGGATCCGGTCTGTTGGAGGAGCATAGCAATCCGCGGCGCCACCGCCTCGGAAAGTTTGGTCTTGCGCCACATCGCCTCCAGGTATTCCGGCGACATTCTGCGCAGAATCTCGGGCGACTTCAGGTCACAAAACTCGAATAGGTGAAGTCGTCTCATCGACCTCGCATGGTAGTGTACTTGATCTCCGACACGTGCATAGGCAAATCTACGGCGACAACTTCATCGTAACCGAGGTCACGGTTCAGGCCTGCCTGTTCGCCGCGACAAAGGTTTCAACGCGCTCGCGCGGGCCGTTGGCTGCGATGTAGTCGGCCATGACTGCAAATGACTCGAAGATCTTGCGCGAAGCGCCGGCGCTTTCGAACTTGATGCCGAAGGTACGCTCGAGGGCTGCGACGATCTCGACAGCGTCGAGGCTGTCGAGCTGGAGAACCCCGTTTCCGCCGATGACCGGCTCGTCATCGGTGATCTGGTCCGCATCGACGCCGCCCACGTTGCACTCGCGAAGGGCCAGCTGTTTAAGCCCGGACCGTAGCGCCTGGCTGTAGTCGGACGGGCTGTCAGATGTCATAAGAATGTTTTAGGCTTCGCTCCAGCGAAAACGCAATATCGAAATCAGCGAGAAAATCGCGGCAAAGGCCAGCAAGATGGCAATCTTTCCGGCAATCACGGGAAAGGCGGCCTGTCTGAGGATCACGTCTTGGTAAGCCTCGATTCCCCAGTAGATGGGCGAGACTTGCGCGATGGCCTGCATGAAGGGGGGCATGACGAACATCGGCACCATGACGCCGCCCAGTACCGCGAGAATCACGACGCTGAGCGAGCCGAAAGCCGACGACTGTTCGGCTGTGCGCGCGAGGCTGGAAACCATGAGCCCGTAGCTCGTGGCTGCAGCGGCAGATGCCAGCGTCACGGCCGCCAGCGAGGTCGCACGGAACTGGATGGGCATCGGCGATCCGGTGATGAGCGGCAGCAGCCGGGTTCCCGCCTCGAACATGAGCAGGAACTGCACGATGTTGATCAGGAGATAGGCCAGAAGCTTTCCGGCGAGCAGGCTCGATCGTGGGACGGGAAAGCTCAGTAGTCGCCGGAAGATTCCGGTTTCCCGGTCACGGATCTGGCTTGCCGCAATCGGGATGACGATGAAGAACATTCCAAAAAGCGCCCAGGCCGGTACGCCCTGCTGCACGGGGTTCGGAAGGATGAAACCGCCCGCGGCTTCTTCGGTTACCAGGTCTTCGAAGCGAGTGAGCTGGGGAATCACGCTGCGCGAAAGCCTCGGGATATCGCCCCGGTCGACGAGCTCTTTCACCTCGCCGCGCGCCAGCTCGATGAGAATCGTCTGCATCGCAAGAAGAACGTGCCCTTGCACCATAGCCCGCACCGAGTGGTCGAGCGCCGGATCATAGACGAGACGGATGCGCGCAGTCGAGGGCAGGCTGACCTCGGCTGAACGCCGCAGCACATTCACGAGTTCTTCCGGATCGGCCGGCAGCACCACCGCAATGCCGCCGCGAGGGCTCCCGCCATTGCTGCCGGTCGAAGCGACGATCTTCACATCGTGGCCAAGACGTTTGAGTTCTGTGACAAGTCGGCCGCAAACTTTCGCAGGTTCGCCACATTCCCCGGTGTCGGAGGGGCCGACGAGTCGGATCGGTATATTCCGACCGAGCTTGTCGAGGTAAACGTCGCGCAGGGCCAACGTGAGGAAGATGATCAGCGCCAGCGGCATGACGAAGAGCAGGGCGAGAGCCTGCCGATCCTTGACCAGCAGTCGCAGTTCGTTGACGAACATGAGCGCAGTGCCCCGGATCATGACGGCATTCCCTTCGTGAGCTCGAAGTAGCGTTCCTCGTTCTTGCCGAGCACGGTCTCGCGGGGTCCGCAGTCGAGAAGCCGGCCCTCGTGCAAGATTCCAACCTCGTCACAGAGCGCGCGAACCTCTTCGAAATAGTGGGTCGAGTAGATCAGCGTGAGACCATCGGTCCGCAGGGATTTGATTTTGTCGAGAATGAACTGGCGAGACTCGGGGTCGATGCCCACCGTCGGTTCGTCAAGTACGAGCAGCGCGGGGCGGTTGAGTAGGGCCACGCCGAGGTTCAGGCGCCGCTTCATTCCCCCCGAAAGCGTGGCGACCCGGTCGCCGGCGCGGGCAGAGAGGCCGGTCCATTCGAGGACGCGCTCTGTTTCGGAACACGGTGTCCTGAGCAGGCGGCTGAAGAAGTTCAGGTTTTCAAGGACGCTGAGTGAGGGGTAAAGAGCGATCTCCTGGGGAGCGTAGCCCAGGCGGTTTCGGTAATATCCGTCGTGGCGCGAGCACCCGAGGATCCGCGCTTCGTCGCAGCTGCCCTCGATCTGGCCGCAAAGAAAAGAAATCAGGGTCGTCTTGCCCGCTCCGTTGGGGCCGAGCAGGCCAAAGAAGCTTCCGGACCGGATCTCGAGGCTCAGACCCTCAAGTGCATTGCGGCTGGCTCCGCGGTAGCGCACGGTCAGATCGCGAAGGCTTACGGCCGGAGCGGTGTCAGAGATAGCGCCTCCTTAAGTCAGTGAAGATCTCTTCCTCAAGCGTCGCGATCTCGAGCAGCAACGCGGGAATTCGCTCGTACGGCGTGTCAGCGCGCCCTCTTGCCTGCTGCACCGCGATCGTAGCGAAGTCGCGCCAGAGGTTCCCTGAGTCTGTGAGCCGACGGGCAGCTTCGGCAAGCACAGGTGCTCCGGTCAGGTCGGCCGATTCCTGCAGGAACGCGGCATAGAGGTAGCGAAATCCGCCGCCTCCCGTTCCGATCTCTTCTTGCATTCGGACGACATTGGCGAGGTTGAGCGAGAGCTGGGCCGGGTCGGTGAGTTTCTTTGGCCACCGTGCAATACGGCGGCTCATGTATCGAATTCCGCGTACGCCAAAAAAGGGAAACGGAATGTTCAGCATACGCCCGACGGTCTCTCGCACTCCGGCGCGAATTGCGGGCTCAAATTCGGGCTTCATCCCGGCGGCTGGATCAGGGAAGAAGATCAGTCCATGCGGGGCGAGCGTGCCCGCGGCGAAGCGCGCGCGGTTCATCGAGCGCTCGGGACAGGTCGACGTTCGATCCATGATCGGGTCGCTGACGACGTAGTCATTTTCAGGCGTGCGCCCGTGGACCACGATGTTGTGGCCGTTGAACTGGAAGCGAAACCTCTCGGGAGTGTAGGGAAGCCAGAAGATGTTTGTGCGCACGCCCACCGCGCGGCCGCCCGCGACCAGTTCATCGAGCGCACGGCGCCCCTTCAGCGGATCGCGGAAGCTCTGGTAACGATAGGGAACACCCAGCCGCTTGCAGGTTTTCTTGAAGATCGTGCCTGGAAACGAGCGGTAACTCGTAAGCGGCAAATCCATGAGCTTCACCCACGGGCAGTGCACGAAAAACAGGCCGCTTCCGATACCGAAGACCATCGCTTCGGTGACCGGTAGTCCCGCGTGCCGAAGCAGGTTGCTCGTCGCCCCCGACTCGCAGTGGGC
Source organism: Myxococcales bacterium (assembly GCA_003157315.1). The sequence goes on from PMJE01000540.1 coordinate 7,654, forward strand.
GGTCTGTGTGTGCTCGAAAGATCTAGCAGCACTCTGCATGACGGCTCTCCGGAATGGCTGCCGGATCCTTCAGCGACGCGACCGGAATATCGAGACAGTCGGCGTAGCGCGAAAGCCAGGTCTGACTCAGCCGGGCGAATACGCCGGGCCGGAGGTGCCACCACACCCGCAACGTAGAGATGCCGAGGTTCTGCGCGAGCAGCCGGGCATCCATCTGCCGCATCGTCATGAACCAGGCAAGCGGGCTTGCCGTGCCGGCCAGCACATCGGCCCTGATACGGTCAAGCGTGCTGCCGATCGCATCCCACGCGATGGACATCGCAGATTCTTCGACAGTCCAGCCGGACGTCGGCGTCTTGACGATTTTTCCAGATGCATCGACGGCATAGCAGACCTTCGACCCGCCTTCATAGGAGCGGGCGCGGTCCTGCGGGACCTCTTCGACCTTCATTCAGACGACCTCGAGCTC
>PMJE01000474.1 GCA_003157315.1 Myxococcales bacterium
AGACCGGGATGGGCTTGCCCTGCACCGGAATCAACGCGCGCGAATGCAACACCTTGGCGCCGTAGTAGGCCAGCTCAGCGGCCTCGCGCACGTGCAGCTGCGGGATCACGCGCGCGTCGGGCACCACCCGCGGGTCAGCGGTGAGCAGACCGGGCACGTCCTTCCATAGGGTCACCCGGCTAGCATCGAGCGCACGGCCGATCAGGGTAGCAGTCAGATCCGAGCCGCCACGGCCCAGGGTGACGAGAGCCGGTGGCTGCCCGTGATCCTTGTGCCACGCGCCCAGAAAACCAGGCACCACCGGCACCACACCGCGCGACAACAGCGGCCGCAGCCGGGCGCGCACCGCCGCGTCGGTGTGCGCGAGGTGGGGCGCGGCGCCGCCAAACGGGCCGTCGGTATGGACCACTTCCAGCGCATCCACGACCTGGGCCTTCACGCCCCCAGCGCGCAAAACCGCACAGAAAATCTCGGCGCTCAGGCGCTCGCCACGCGACACCACCAGATCGCTCGTGCGCGCGGTCAGCTCGCGCAAGGCCACCAGGCCGCCGGCCAGCAGCTCCAGCTCGGCCATGGATTGCTCGACTACCCCGCCGAGCTCGGCCTTGGACCGCTGGCCCAGCACCAGCTGGTGCAGAACCACGCGGTACTTCTCGCNNGTCGCGATCGCCAGCGCGGGCATGATCAGCCACCGCCAGCAACAGGTCCGTCACGCCTGCCGGTGCTGAGCAAACCACAGCCAGCGGCGCGCCGCACTTCTTCGAGATGCCGGCCGCATGCTTGTAGGCGGCGCCGTCTGCCAGAGAGGCGCCGCCAAACTTGTAGACCTCGGGAAGCCGCGATTTTCGTTTCATGGGAGAGGGGCTTTCTTACTACAGAGTCGCAAAGAGACCATGGTCAAAATCTGCGCTCGAAGGTGCTAAGTTTAGGACATGCTTCCCTACCGCGCCCACTTTCGCTGCATCACCCGTTGCCCGGGCGAGTACCCGCTCGACCAGGTCATCTACCGCTGCCCCCAATGCGGCAACCTGCTGGAAGTCGTCCACGACATGGAGGCCCTGCGACAGCGCAGCGCTGCCGAGTGGAAGAAGCTTTTCGAAGACCGCTACATGCGCACCGAATGGCCGCACGGCTCGGGAGTGTGGGGCAAGCGCGAGTGGGTTCACCCCCATATCCGTGACGAGAACGTGGTGTCGATGTATGAGGGCGGCAGCAACCTGTTTTTGGCCCAACGCTATGGCGCCCAGCTGGGTGTCGACGATCTATGGGTCAAGCTGTGCGGCAACTCGCACACCGGATCCTTCAAAGATCTGGGCATGACTGTGCTGCTATCTGCGGTCAAGCAGATGATCGCGGACGGCAGACCCATCTCGGCCGTGGCCTGCGCCTCGACCGGTGACACCTCGGCGGCGCTCGCCGCCTACGCGGCAGCCGCCGGCATTCGCGCCATGGTCATTCTCCCGCGGGGCAAGATCTCGACTGCGCAACTGGTGCAGCCGCTGGCCAACGGCGCTACCGTGCTCGCCCTGGAAGGCAACTTCGACGATTGCATGAAAGTCGTGCAGCGTCTGGCCGACGAGGAAGGCGTGTACCTGGCCAACAGCATGAACTCGCTGCGCGTCGAGGGACAGAAGACCGTGGGCATCGAGATCGTGCAGCAGTTCGACTGGCGTGTGCCCGACTGGATCATCATTCCCGGTGGCAACCTGGGCAACGTCAGCGCGCTCGGCGCCGGGTTCAAGATGATGCGTGAGCTGGGCCTTATCAAAAAGCTGCCGCGCATCTGCGTGGCCCAGGTGCAGGCTGCCAATCCGCTCTATCTCGCGTACAAGAAGGGCTTCGACAAGTTCGAGCCCATGGTACCGCAAACCACCCTGGCCTCCGCCATCCAGATCGGCAACCCGGTGAGCGTGAAGAAAGCCATCAAGACGTTGCAGGAATTCGACGGCGTGGTGGAGCAGGCGAATGAAACCGAGCTGGCCGACGCAGTGGCGCGCGCGGATGCCACCGGCATGTTCTGCTGCCCGCACACCGGTGTGGCGCTGGGCTCTCTGGAAAAACTCGTGGCCGCGGGCACTATCAAGAAGTCTGAAACCGTGGTGGTGATCAGCACCGCCAACGGCCTGAAGTTCACCGACTTCAAGGTCGGCTACCACGAAGGCAAGCTGCCCGGGGTTCCGGTGTGCCAGTACGCCAACAGGCCCGTCGAGGTGCCGAACGACTACGACAAAGTCCGCGATACAGTTCGACGATTGCTGGGGGCGTGAGGGGCGGACAGGTGAAAGTCTAGTTGGGGGTAAGGCAACCCGAAGCAACGCTACCGTTGCCGACGTCTGTTGTGCCAGTGCAAGGATACGCACTGCTCTCACTGCCACCGCATCCCGCTGCGCCGAATTCCGTGGGAGCAGACCCGCATCATTGCGCAGTCGCCGAATGTCTCGTAGATTTCCGCCTCTTACCCGGCGGAGCTTGCCATGCAGATCGTACTCTTCGACACCACCCTTCGGGACGGAACCCAGAGCGAG
>PMJE01000471.1 GCA_003157315.1 Myxococcales bacterium
GAACCGGGCTCTACTGCAAGAAGGAATCTTGCGCGGCGGCGACCGGTCTGTGTACCGGCGAGCCGGATTTCCAGGTCTGCTTCCACGAATCGAAGGACGCTGGCCAGTCGGCCTGCGGCTGCGATCACCAGACCTACCTGAATGACTGTGAGGCCGCAGTGTACGGGGTCAACGTCGATTTCGAGGGAGATTGCTCCCCGCTGCCTTTTGGGCCGTGCGCGTCCCAGTCGGATTGCGGAGACCAGAGCTACACAGCACTGGTCTTCTGCAAGCCCACCAGTTGCGGTGCCGCCGCCGGGGTCTGCACCGCCATCCCCAATGCCTGCCCGGGGCTCTCTGAGCCAGTGTGCGGTTGCAACGGCAACCGCTACGTCAACGCGTGCTTCGCGGAGCGTGCGCACGTCGGCTGGTACACTACCGACGGCGGTTGCCCCTAGCCACCGAACGGTTTGAATGTTGGGTGGAATCGAGAGCCTGCGCGCCATGCTGGCTACTCTCGTCGTCCGTCGAAAACGCCATTGCGCGTAGCCCGCCAGAGGCTGGATGGGAGTTGACCGCGAGGGAAAATCTGGTTCACTTGAGTCCATGCTCAAACCCGAACCAGATCGCGCCGTTCGCGCTGCGGTACGGGCGGTTTTCTGTCTCGCTCTGGCGTCCTGCTCCAACAGCATGGTCGACGCGTCCCCGTTGGGCGGCAGCACCGCACCCGGTTCTACTCAGGCGGGTGTTTCGGGTGCGGGGGCAAGTCCGTCAAGTGCCGGCAGCGCGGGCGCAGGTGGCCTGCTTCTCACCATCGATCCCTCGACCGCGTCATCATCGTTCGATGCTTCCGCTGATGGCCCCTTCCAGTTGGTCCCCTGCACAGATGGCCCTGGCTGCAACTGCTCCACCCTCTCCGTGGCGGTTATCGGCAAACCCGGAAAGTGGGGCGCCAATCCCAATGGCGACAGCGACACCGCCCTGCAAGACTGGCTCAACTCGAGTAGCGCGGGGACTGCGAAGGTCGACAATTTCACCGCGAGGCCCACTCTCACCCCGGATTTCCTGGCACCCTACAACGTCATTATCTTGGCATCGCTTTCTGATGATTCCCTCACTGGACCATTCTGGGTGTTCGACAGTTCGGAAGTCGCCGCGTTTGCCGACTGGGTGCAGAACAAGGGTGGCGGCGTGATCACGCTCACCAGCTATTCAGGCGATGGCAGAGAAATCAATGCCCCCAATCAACTGCTCGCGTTTTCCGGCATCTCGTACAACAACGACGGGATCTATGCAACTTGTGCCGACTGGCGGGTTTGTGGCTGCGCCGTTTGCAACACGCTTTCAGATTGGAACAGGACCGATCCAGTCATCGCCAACCTGAGCAACAACCTCACATGGGTGGGTCTCGACAACGGTCGATCCATCAACGCACCCGCGGATGCCCATGTTGCCGCCACCGTCCCTGGGCCGCCCGTCAAGAATGCGCTGGTGGGCAAGCTGGTGGGCAAGGGACACGTGCTCGCCTATGCTGACGAATGGATCACCTACACCACCCAATGGAACGGCCAGGGCAATCCCCACACGAATGATCCGAGCTGCGCGGGCTTCTTGCCGCAAGAGGTATTTCAGATATCTCAGTTCTGGTACAACATGATCAAGTGGACACAGCCTACCGCTACCTGTTTCAAGATCGTCGATGGGCAGCAGCCGGTCACCATCTGGTAGGAAACTGCTAGCTGGGCTAAGGGTTGCCGGCTGGTACCGTCTCATCGAAGACGATGTGCGAAAAGCCGCTTGCGTTGTCGACGAAGGCCGCGCCCAGGCCCGCCGCGCTCGGTCCCCAGCCGAAGTACACGAGGTAGACCAAATCGGCGAGGCCCGCGCCTTCGCCCGCCGCTCGGTACGCTGCCAGCCCGAGCGCGCCGTCCGCTCGTCGTGCGAACTGGGGGAAGAGCAGAAATCCCTGCGTGGTCCCGCCATCGCCCGCCGGACTGCCGGTGTCGGCCACCGTCAAGAAGGAACTCGCGGAGTCCTCACGGTCAGCAGCCCGGCCGGCGAGAAGTTCTGCCAGCCGTTGCCGGCGAGCTGGGTGACTCCCACAATCACCCTGGCGGGCTCCTCGCCGCCTGCTCTGTAGGTCCACGAGGAGGACCAAGGCGGATATCGCAGAGACGATCTACGAAAAGGTCGGTGGCCGCAGAGCAACCAGTCGCGGCTTCCCGGCCCGCTAGAAGTCGCAGGCCGCGAAACCGGTGATCGCTGGCCAGCGCGACCACGCTTCCGCCGCGTGCTATCTTCTCTGCGGCTATCTCATCCATTCATTCAAGGTTGCAAATCCGTCGTGAAACCCCATCGAACGTTTCTGGTTGGTATCGCTACACTCTCGCTCTGGTTGACCTGCTCTGGCGCCAAAGTGGAAATGACCTCTGGCAGCGGCGGTTCGCAGAGCGGCAGCGGTGAAAACGCAGGCGGCGCGGGTGGTGACGGCGGCACACGAGGCGGCATCATCACGATGAACCTTGATGCTTCGGCTGCGAGCAGTGGTCGTGACACAGGCAGCCCGGAATCACTTCCTGATCTCAAAGGGTATCAATGTGACGATTCCGGCACCTGTACTCTCTGCCAACCCGTGCGCATTCTGTCGTTGGGACAGCCGGCCAAGTATGGCGCCAACAGCGGCAGCACCGACACCACGGACGCGTTTCAGGCGTTCATGAACAGCTACACCAAGGGCACTGCGACCATGCAGATGCTGGAGACATTCACACACATCACAGACTTGGAGCTCAGCAACTACGACGTCATCATCCTGCAAGCTCTTTACACCAACCCATACGATCCCAATGGACTGTGGGCATACACTGCCGCCGACGCAGCGGCGTTGCACGATTGGGTGAACAACCAGGGCGGCGCGGTCATCGCGATGTCCGGATATTTCAGCGACAATACCATCGAGATCCAGCCGCTCAATCAGTTGCTTGCTCCCTTCGGCATCACGTACGATGGAGACAATACCTACACCACCAACGACTGTCCCAGCACCTCCACATGGGGACCGCTCTGCTATTGCGCCTATGGCTCGATTCCATTCGCCAACTGGAACAGTCTGGCTACCGACATCACGAAGAATTTGGGGAAGGTTGGCATCTTCATGGGGCGTTCGATCACGTGCCCGGGTTCGGACTGCCAGATTGTGGGGACGAACAACGTCGACACCACGGCTCAGTCCAACATCGTAGGTGTGGCGAAGGTCACAGGGAAGGGCCGAGTCTTCGCCTGGGGCGACGAGTGGGTGACCTACACCAGTCAATGGGGTTTGACGCCAGATCCCCAGTATGACAATGCCACCACCTACGCTCAGTGTGTTGGCTACACCCCGCACACCTCCTACACCGTGCCTCAGTTCTGGTACAACGTCTTCCGGTGGGTGGCCCAGACCACCTGCCTCACTATAGTGGTGCCGCCAACCGCCGGCTCGGTACCGCAGATTATTTACTAGGAGCGCGTTGCGTATTGAAGGTGCGGAGCCCAACCCGGCCCTCGGCTGGGCCGGTTTGGGCTCTTTCCCATTCCATTGCATCCTGCCCTTGCTTCGTGTACAAGTACTCCGCTTTCGCGACCGAGTCTCGCACAGCGCGGGATGGGTTCAGCGCAAGTGTTGTCCAAAAGAGCGGTGCAAGCGCCGCGAGGAGAATTCACGATCATGCCTAGTCTTCGAATCCAAGCACGTCGGGCGTTCGTCCTGTTTGCCGCGGCTACCTTGGCGGCCTGCTCGAGCTCGTCGACCACGAATGATGGTGCGCAGACCGGAGACGGCAGCGCAGACGCGACTTCGGCCAGGTCAGGCGGAAGCACCACTGGTATCGATTCCGCCGTCACCAGCGCGGGGGGCTCTACCGGAAACCGCGACGGCTCGCCCGCTACCTCGGACGGCGTCACCAGCCCGGACGGCAGCACGGCCATTGTGGACACCTCGGTCACGAGTGCGGGGGGCTCTGCCGGAAACCGCGACGGCTCGCCCGCTACCTCGGACGGCGTCACCAGCTCAGACGGAAACGCGGCCGTTGTCGACACCGCGGTCACGAGCACGGGGGGCTCTGCCGGCAGCCACGACGGCTCGGCCGCCACCTCGGATGGTGTCATCAGCTCCGGCGGAAGTGGCGGTGGCATCGATGCCGCGGTCACGAGTTCTGACGGCGCTACCTCCCGCAGCGACGGTTCGACAGCCAGCTCGGACGGTGTGAGCAGCGAAAGCGACGCTGGCATCGATGCCGCTGTCACGAGTTCTGACGGCGCTATGGCGGATATCAGTTGCGACTTTACCGCTCAGGGCATGCATTTGTGCACAGGGTTTGCCGGTTTGAGCGCCGCTGCGGCGGCCCAAGAGCAAACCGTGTGCACACAGCAGAACCAGGGCACTTTCTCGCAAGCTGCATGTCCCGCGGTGAATGCTTCCGCCACGTGTACGTTCACCTCCACCGGCACCGGGCAATTTGCCGGGATTCCCGCTGGGATCGTGGTGACGTACGTTTGGTATTCGCTTTCAGCAGTCCAGATCGTGGCTGCCCAGCTAGTTTGCAGCACCACTCTCGGCGGGAGCTGGAGCGGCGGCTAGCACGACTAGTTGGTGTATGTCTGACGTTGACCTGCCCCGAGGCCCCGTGATCGGGCATGGTCAGTTCTGGCCAGGATCTTCAACCGGCCGGCGGCGCGCCCGCTAGGACTTGGTTTTCGCGGTGGACATGCATACACCCCGTCGCATCGAGCAGATTCTTGCCAGTCTTGGCTACGGATCCCGCCGCGAGGTCCGCGAACTGATTGCCGCCGGGCGTGTGACCGTCGGGGACGTGGTGCAGGACGATCCCAGTCGCAAGGCTGTGCCTGCGACGGTCCGGCTTGACCACGCGCCCTTGGAGTTTCCCGAGGGCCTCTTCGTGGTTTTGCACAAGCCGGCGGGCTGCGTCTGCTCGCATGATCAACGCGAAGGTCGGCGGGTCTACGATCTCTTGCCACCCCGCTGGCTGCAGCGCAATCCAGCGGTCACGTCGATTGGGCGGCTTGATCGCGACACCACGGGCGTTTTGCTCATCACCGATGATCTGGCCCTGGTCCACCGACTGACCTCGCCGAAACACCACGTGGAGAAGGTCTATCAAGCCACCCTCGACCGCGCGCCCGGACCGCGCCTTGTGCAAGAGTTCGCCAGCGGTACCGTTGTGCTCGACGGCGAGCAGAAACCCTGCGCGCCCGCGCGGCTGGTGCTGCGCGG
>PMJE01000317.1 GCA_003157315.1 Myxococcales bacterium
CAGGTTGTCGAGCGAATCCTGCGACCCGGAAGCCGCCGGCCTGGCTGCCGGCTCACTCTTCGCTGTCGGTGCGGGATCGTCGAATGACGGCCTGGATTTGCGGCCAGAAATGCCGGACTTGGGCGCGGGCGTGGGTGCAGCATCGTCGGCGAAGGGATCGTGGTAGGGGGTGGCTGCTGCGGCCGAGGCGGGCGGTTTGGCAGTTGTAGTCGTGGGCGCGGCCTTGGCAGATGGGGTTCTTGCTTCGCTCTTTGCGTGGGTCGGGCGCGCGACCGGCGCCTTGCCCACCGGGGTTTCCGCTCGGCCTGGCGCTACCGCGGACTCGACGCGCGCCGCGGGTTGCGCAGCTACGGCTGCTGCTGGCTTCTCGGGCTCGGCGGGCTTTGCAACCTGGCGTGCGACGGGTTCTGCCGCTGCTGCTGGCGCCTCGGCCTGCTCTTCGGCGCCGGACGCCGGCAAGGGCACGATCGAGGGCGCAGCAGGTGCGCTCGGCGGCGTGGGCGCGGCGGGCTTGAGCTTCTCCTCGAACTGCGGCGGCGGCATCCCGAGCATCGAGTACGCGCGTGCGACGAGCGCAAGCGCCTGCTCGGTCAGCTTGGGACCAGCCACGACACCACCCGCAAACACCAGCAGCGTCCATACCATCAACCAGCCCCAGCGACGCTTGCGCGAAACATCGGGGATGGTCAGCGGCCCCATGAACACGGGGCCACCAAGGGCGGGCGGGGGCTCATTGGGGACAGGCCAGCGATCACTTGGAGCCATGGCCGGGCATTCTAGCGCAAGAAAACCGTCCTTCCCAACTCAGAACGTGATCCACTTGTTCGTGCAGGGATTTGGCGTGCTCGATCCCGAGATGCTGTTGGCTACGTTCACGTTCGTCCCGGCCGGGGTGAAGTTCACGTTGCCTGGGCCCAGCGTCACGTTTGTGTACGACGCGGTCACGTTGGCGGACGAGATCCCGTCGATAGTCACGTTGTCGAGCGTGATGCTGTTCATGTGCGAGGAATCGTAACCGTCGAGCGTTACCTGGGGCGTGTTCGAGCCGCCGCTCACATCGTGGAAGTTCTGGATCTTGATGTTGGTGTACTGCGGAATGAAAGCGCCGGTGGCGGTGGAGTACTTCGGCGTCAGAAGAATCGGATTCGACAAGTTCCGCACGCAGACGTCGCTGTAGGTCACGTTGTTCACCAGCCCGCCTCGGCTGGTGTCCGACTTGATGCGGATTCCATTGGAACTACCGCCGCTTCCGCCCATGTCGAGGCCGTCGATCGAGAGATCGTAGACGTTGATGTCCGACACCCCGCCGGTAAACTCACTGCCGATGGACATCCCGTGTCCGGCGCCAAAATGGTTGTGGGCGATAGTCATGTGCTTTACCCCTGTGGCACTCGAACCCTTGATGGCGATCTGGTCGTCGCCCGTGCTGATCTTGCTGCAAACTATGTAGCCGTTGCTGGCCGCCTCGCCCGGATCGATTCCGTCGGTGTTGTGCGCGTTGGAGTAGGTCAATGCCGTGCCGGCACTGTTGCTCGCCTTGCTCGGCGCCTTGATGGTCACGCCCCACACCACAAACCCGGCGGCGCCCAGCTTGACGTGAAACTTCGGGGAATTGTGCAGGGTAATTCGGTACAGGGTGAAGTTGGTCGCGCTTTTCACCGCGATGAGCGCCGGACTGTTGCCGCTNNCCATCAATAGTGCCGTCGCCCACGATTCCCGAATTCGACCCTGCCACCGAAATGAGCTCGGTTGCGGCACCCCACACCTTGGTGTCGCGGGTTGCGTACAGGGTCGTGCCCGCGTCCACCCACAAGGTCACGCCCGAAGGCATGGTCAACGGTCCGGTAACAAACGCGTTGCTGGTACCGCCGGTGGTAAGCTTGACCGCCTGACCGGAAGGACATGCGGTGAGTGCTGCTTGGATCGCCAAGGTGTCAAGGCTGGCCTCACTCGGGACACCGCCTGCGGGAACGTTCTGGGTTGCCTGCAGGGTCGCGCAGGCCGGCGGGATGGTCGGCTCGGCGGGCATGTTGGGATCGCCGTCGCCGCAGCTGCCACTGCCGACACCTGCTCCGCCGCTCCCCGTGGCACCGCCGTTGCTGGTAGTGCCGCCAGTGGAACTCGCATCACCGGTCGCGCCGCCCGTACCGGCGCCACTTGCGTCCTGACCGGAATCCGTCCCACTATCCAACTCGCTCCCTCCCGTCGAGGCCGGGCCGTCCGCAGCCACTGCATCAACCGTTCCCTGTGCGCCGCCCGTTCCAGGCGCGGAGGTATCCGCTACCCCACCGGTTGCGGCCGAAGCATCGGGCGCGCCGCTCGACGCGTCGATGGGGCTCACTTGCGAGCCAGAGCTGCCGCTGCAGCCACACACGAGCAGCCAGCAAGACAGGGAGAGCACTTTGAAAATTCGGGACATGAAACTCCTGAGCTTGATTCTCTCGTCGAGACGCGGATATGCCTCGACATCAAGGTTGGTGCCCGCTCACGGCGTTTCTTTACCTCGACCAAGTCGCCTTTCCACTTGGCCGACGGGGGCGCCAGACCCCCCAGCTCTGTGTTGGGCGACCCTACTGGACCCAGTCTTGGCTCACCTTGGCTGCCAGCCAGCTCTTCACCAGGGTGCCAAAGTCGGTCGTCGTGGTCAGCGCACTGTTTGAAAACATCGCCGGTCCCCAGGAATTGTCGGCGACCCACGCAGTCCAATTGGCGCCATCGCCATCCACAATCGTCTGGAAAGCGGTTCCCCAATTCGCAGCAGTCTGCGGCGAGGAGTAGCCCCATTCGGTGATGAACACTGGTGCCACCGCCGTGGCGGTGGCGAGCTGCTTCTGGAAAGACGCGCTCCAATTGTTCGGATAGATATGGGCGGTGTAGGCCAGATTCGTGCCGGTCGGAGGCGAGCTGGCGGCATCGCCCGGGTGCTGGTCCCAGCTCATAGAGGGCACGATGATGATGTTGTTGAGCGCGGCTGCGCGGACCGTGTCGATCCAGGTCTGCACCTGGGTCTTGAACGTCGCCCAGGGCATGCTGCTGTTGATGGGCTCGTTGTACAATTCGTATATGACGTTGCTGTAGTCCTTGAATTCCGGGGCGATATCCGTCCAGAAGCTGGTGGCGGCTGCTCCCGAAGCGTTGGCGGAGTTCGTGTCGTCAATCTGGTGAAGATCGATAATGGCGTACAGATTCTTGGATGTGGCGTAGTCAATCGCCGGTTTGAGGACCTTGCTTATGTAGTCCGGGCCAGTCATCACCGTGACCTTTTGCCCGGCTGGGGCCGCAGTGCCGACTGGGTAGGGCAAGCCCGAATAGTAGGACTGTCCCTGGTTGAAGTCGGTTCGCGGGTAGACCGGCATGCGAACCACGTGCGCATCGAACCCGGCTGTGGCTAGAGCATCAATCCGCTTGCTGATCCCAGCGACGCTGTTGGTTTGCAGGTAAAGCGAGCCGATATCGATGAGTGCGTAACCGCGCAGGACGATGGTCTTGCCGCTGGGATCCTTGATGAGGGGACCTTCCACGTGCAAGGCGGGCAGGCTGCCGGTCGCGCCGGCTGAGCCACCGCTGGCGCCGCCGGTCGATCCGCCCGCGTTTCCCGTCGTGCCACCTGTGGCGCCGCCCGTGCCGGTCCCGCCCGTCGCGCCACCAGTGCTGGTCGTGCCGCCCGTCGCGCCACCGGTTGCGCCGCCCTTGCCACCAGTTGTACCGCCAGTAGTCGTGGTGCCGCCCTTGCCTCCGGTCGCCCCACCCGTGGGCGTCGCTCCGCCCGTGTTGCTAGTCGTGCCGCCCGTCGCAGTGCTGCCGCCGGTCCTCCCACCCGTGCCCACTGTCGCCGTCGCGCCAGCCGCGCCTCCAGACACGCCGCCGGTAGCAGCGGTACCGCCGGAGCTGACTGAGCCGCCGCTGAGATTTCCGCCCGCGCTGGTTGCGCCACCCGTGCCTGGCGCGCCGCCGCTGCCCATGCTTCCACCGCTGGTCACAACACCGCCGCTGCCGGTCGCGCCACCCGTGTTGGAGCTGCCGCCGGTGCCCTGGGCGCCTCCAGTGCCTGGCGCCGCGGAACTGCTGCCCCCTGATCCTCCGCTGCCTTGGGTTGCAGCGCCATTGTCCGCGCAAGCCCCGCCAAGGGCAGTGCCCAGGATCACGATTCCGAGCAAGACCTTGCTATTTCTCATGGTGCAGCCTTTCTCACTACCAACAAAAAGAAAGGGCGCCAAATCCCTGAAGCCTTCATGGATTCGTGATGTCCACCGGCGCTATACTGCAGGACTGCATAATGCCGACGCCACCCTCGGACAGGTCCCCTGCTGAGCGCCTGTCCGCGCAGCAGAGTGCGGGATGGTTCACCATGTCCCCGCGCCGCGCCGCTGCGGTTGCGCGGATGCCGGCTTGCGATTCGCAACGGCCGACCCTACCAACGACAGATGCCGCCGGCGTCGCCGGGGAGATCTGGAGCCGCGTGTCTGCAAATCGACGACGCCAGCTAGGCGATGCCTTTCTGGACACCACGGGTATACTTCGCTCGTGCCGTTCGNNGCGGCAATCCGAGCCCGATGAACGGCAGGCACTGGAACAGCTCATGGCCGAACTCTATGGCTTCCGCCGAAACCCCTGAGGCTGTCATCCACCGGTTCGCGGCGCTTCTCGAAGCGGCGGGGATTCCGTACATGCTCACCGGATCCTTCGCGAGTGGCTATCATGGCGCCCCGCGGGCGTCCCAGGACATCGACATCGTGATCGCTCCAACCCTCGGTGCTTTGAATGTGTTCCTGGGATTGTTGCCCGAGGATCGATACTACGTTAGTCGAGATGCCGCGCTGGACGCCTACGGAAGAGAATCCCTCTTCAATGTGGTGGACTTCGCGTCGGGCTGGAAGGTCGATCTCATCTGCCGGAAGGCGCGCCCATTCAGCATGACCGAATTCGACCGCAGATCCCTTCGGGACTTCGGCGGTCGCAGCATCTTCCTCGCCTCGGCCGAGGACGTTCTCCTCGCGAAGCTTGAATGGGCCAAGCTCGCTGAATCGGAGCGCCAAATCGAGGACGCCGCTGGAGTTCTACGCGTCCAAGGGGAAGCTCTCGATCGCGACTACGTTTGCAAGTGGGTCGCCGCGCTCGGGCTCGAACGTCAGTGGGAACGAGCGTTGCTGCTGGCTGGCTAGCGGTTGAGCTTCGGCTCTAGGCTCCGCATGACCTCGACGGCGTTGTAGGCGTTGGGCTGGTTCGGAGGAACCGGCCCCTTCGGCGCGAACTCCTCGCCCCCGTAGCGGGCCACTGGGTAGAAACGCGGGTACGCACGCTGCGGACGGCAGCGGCTGAAGCCTACTGGTGACTCCCATGCCAGGCCGTGGTAGAGGCGGCACCAGGGCGTTGCGGTTGGCACGCCCAGTCTCACCTTGAGGAATGGAGAAAACTGATGAATCTCACGACGACGAGAACCTATGGTCGCAGTCGAAATCGCACGGTGCTTGCAGTGGCGGGTCTGCTTGCCGGGGCGGCGGCGTGTTCGGGCCAGAACAATGCAGCCACGCCTTCGTCCGGTGGCCAGACTGGGGTGCAATTCGCCCTGACCAGTTCGTCTTTGCCGACCTGCGGAGCCAGCCAGGACGGCGAAGTGTACTACGTGTGGAGCGATTCCAAGTTCTACGTCTGTCACGGCAGCGCGAAAACCTGGGTCCAGACCAATCTGAACGGCGTGAATGCCGTTGCCCGCGTGACACCGATAAGCCCGGGCAGCCAGTGCCCAACCGGCGGCAACAGTATCCAGTTCGGCCTTGACCAGAACAGCAATGGCAAACTCGACAACTCCGAAGTGACGTCCACGACCGTAGTGTGCAATGGCGCGACCGGGGCGCAGGGGCCGAAAGGCGCGACTGGGGCGACTGGGCCGCAGGGTCCGGCAGGCACCAACGGGACCAACGGCACTAGTGGGAGCAACGGCACCAACGGCGCGCCAGGCGTGAACTCGCTGGTGCGGCAGGACAATGAACCCCCGGGTGCGAACTGCCCAGCCGGGGGCGTGCGCATCGAGAGCGGGCTTGACCTGAACCACGACGGGATTCTTGAGGCCAACGAGGTCACGGCGACAAGCTACACGTGCAATGCCGTTAGCACCCTGGTCAACATCCTGGCGGAGCCTGCGGGTCCCAACTGCAGCGCCGGTGGTCAGGCCATCCAAACCGGTGCGGACACCAACTCCGACGGCATTCTCGAGCCCGGGGAAGTTCAACACACCTCGTATGTCTGCAGCGCCTGCGAGGCTGACCCGGATTGTGTCGCGGGCGACTACTGTGCGAACGGAGTGTGCAAGCCCAGACTACTCAACGGGGCTAGCTGCTCGTCCGGCACCGAATGCATGAGCTTGAATTGCGCCGCGGGTTTCTGCTGCAACACTGCCTGCGGCGAATGCAACTCCTGTTCGACTGGCACCTGTACTCCTTTGGGTGATCTCACGCTGTGTGGTGCCGGCCCAGTCTGTACAGGCGGCATTCTCACCGGCCAAGGCACGTGCTCAGGTGGTACCTGCGTGACGCCATCGTCGACGCTTTGTCCAACCGGCTGCAAGAACCCGACAGCCTGCAACTAGCTACCGTGTCGATTCCTCCCGCAGCTGCGATTCAAGACATTTGGCAATTTTCTGAGTGCGTGTGCAACACGCTGGAAATTGCAGAAGAATCAGGGACGGCAGGCGGCAACCCCAAGGTCGCCTTGCAGGCCTGCTCCGGGACGTGTGATTAGCCCGGCTGGGTAGGGTGACATTTCACGCTGTTGCGTCCGCAACAGCGACAGAGCGCAGTTGCGTGCGGAGACATTCCCGAGGTCTGTGTGCACATTTGCGGCCCCCCGTCGGCCGCACCCCCTGTCGGACCGCGGCTTCCGCGCGTACAATGCCCGAATGCCGACTGCGTGTCTTCATGCCGTCCGCACTGCCGGAATGCACGACCACTATCGATTTCGACGGATTCGCCACGGGCGAGGAAGATCCCTGCGCTGCTTCGCCCTGGCCGTGGCTAGTTTGCTCTGGGCCGGCTTCGCGATCGCGGCTCCGCCCATGCGCGTGCTGGTACTGGCGGGCGTCTCTGACCAGGCGGCGGCTGCCAGTCTGGCCGAGGCCCTGCGCATCCAGCTAGGGGCGCAGGGCAACGTCAGCGTGGGCGATGTGCTGATGGGAACCAACCTATCGGCGAGGGTTCACGAAGCTACCGCTGCGCTCAATCGCACGGACGCGTCGCTGGCCGTGTGGGTGGAACAAGAGGCGTCGTCGGTGCAGGCGGAGATCCTGCTCTTCGCAGTGCTGCGCGAACGCGGCCGGACCCTGGTGGCCACACTGCACGCACCGCCGGAAGACCGGGCCGCGATCGAGCGGATGCTGGCCGTGAAGGTGGTCGAGATCCTGCACGGACCGCTCATGGCGCCGCCGCCGCCCGCGCCGCCGCCACTTCCCTGTCCCGCGCCAGCCGTCCCGACTCTGGCCGCGCGCCATCACATGTGGCTGGCGAGCCTGGGATTGTGGGGCGCGCTGCCAACCGCCGGGACCGGGATCCGCGAGGGCCTGTTGGGTGAACTCGGATGGCGACTGGTCACGCCGGCATGGGCGGTCGAGACGTTCGCTGCCAGTCGCTTGCTGTCGACCGCGGTCATCGACGATTCCGGCGCGCAGCTGACCGTGGGCGAGACCGACTTGGCGGTCGGGGCACGCGTGTTGCGGGTCTGGGCGCGCTTCTCCCTGGGCGCAGGCGTGCAAGCCGAGGGCTGGCTCTTGCGCGCCGACACCTCGGGAGCGGATGCGACGGGCATGGGCTGGCACATGGTTCCGGCACTCTCCGGCAAGTTCGACGCCCGGGTTCGGATCCGCGCCGGCGTCGAGGCCCGCATCGCGGCGGGCGCCGCGCTTCCGCTGCGCGACGTGAGCTTCGCGGTCGGGGGCCGGGAATTCCTCGACTACGGGCACGTCCGGCCGATGGCGGACCTATCGCTGGTCTTTTCGCCCCGCTGACTGCAAGGGGTTGATGCAAGTGGCGGACGATTTCCTGCAACCGACCCGCGCCCTCCTGGCACTTACTGACCGTGGTCCTGAGCCATGCCATGCAAGCCCCAACAACGCCTGATCCAGCCCTCATCGAGGCATGCCGGAAGAAAGACCGGGCCGCGCTGGAGACGGTTTTCCGGGCGCACTTGCCGGCGCTGGAGCGCTTCGTGGCGCACATGGTCGGCCCGAAAGCCGACATCGAGGATCTCGTGCAGGACACCCTGGTGACTGCCATCGCAGCCTTTCCCGGATATCGCGGCGACGCTTCCGTGGGTAGCTGGCTGAACGGTATCGCAGTCAACGTCGCACGCCGGCACCTGCGCCGGCCGGTCGAGCGCCGAAGCGTTCCCCTGGACCTGGTGGCTGCGGCGGCCGAGCCCGTGGATCCGGGGGCGGCGCCCGACGGCATTGCCGATGGCCGGCGGCGGGTGGAAAGGATCCACGCCCACATGTCTGCCATCGGTCCAGAACGGCGTATCGCTTTCATTCTG
>PMJE01000576.1 GCA_003157315.1 Myxococcales bacterium
GGCGGTGACCGTAGGGCGGATTGACCAGCAGAAGCCCGGCTTGCGCTGGAATCTCGCCTTGGCCAAAGACGGCTGTGGCAAAAACAACATCACTCTGCACTTTGGCGCGCTCGGCATTGCGGCGAGCGGTGTCCACCGCGCGCGCGTCTCGATCCATCGCGAGAATCGCCGCGGGCGCGCTCGGCAGAGGCACGGCCGAATCGCGCAGCGCTTGCCACGAAGATGCATCGTGAACCGGCCAGCGCTCGAAGGCAAAAAGGCGAGCCAAGCCGGGCGCCATCTTGCGCGCCATGGCTGCGGCCTCGATGGCGATGGTACCTGCGCCGCACATGGGATCCACGAGCGGCAACGCGGGATTGTATTCGCACAAGGCCAAAACGCCGGCGGCCAAGGTCTCGCGCAGGGGCGCGCGTCCTGCTTCCAGACGCCAGCCGCGCCGGTGCAAAAGCGAGCCCGAGGAATCGATGCTGGCGGTGAAGCGATCGTCCTGTCCGCGCAAAAGGATGCGCGTGCAGCCGTCGTCCTCGGCCGGCCCGGCCGGTTTTTCGGGCAGCTTGCCCACGCAGTCGGCAATCGCCAGTTCCACTGTCTCGGCCAAGGCGCCGGTGTGGTACAGGCGGCAGTGGCTGGTCGAGACGTCGATGCGCAGGGCGCGGTCGCGCGGGACGTAGCTTTGCCAGGGCAAAGCGGCCAGGCCTCGGCGCAGCGGCGCGAAGTCGCGTGCCTTGACCTCGCCCGTGCGTAGCACGATGCGGGTGGCGATGCGGCTGTGCAGATTGGCGGCCATGCTGGCGGCCAGGGTTCCCGAGAACTCGACGCCGCCGTCCACCACGCGAGCTTTCTCGACCGCCGAAAGCATGGCCAATTCGGCGCACAAGGGTTGTTCCAAACCAGGCGATGCAACCGCGAACCAGTGCAGTTCGCCGGGAATCTGCGACGATTTCTTGCTGAGCGGGCGCGCGGGCTTGCGCTCGCCGATGCTTGGCATGGTCGGGGGCCGGCCGGCAAAGCGCAAGTGGGCCAGGATTTCGATGGTCCCGCTGCCGCCAGCCACAGGAGAGTCCAGGGATCCCAGCAGAGCGAAGCCCAGTCGCTCAGCCTTGGAGCGAAAGCTTTCGACCGCGCGCTTGCGCAGTTCCGCAGCGTCGACCTTGCCGTGCTTGACCAGGTGGCTGGGCAGTTCGAATTGTGGCTTGACTAGAACGACACCCTGCGCGCCCGGGCGCAGGCGAAAGGCCAGCCCGCGCAACATGCTTCGCGCGGCCACGAAGCTNNAGTTGCCCATGTCCCACGTCAATTGCGGTCACATGGCGAGCGCCCTGTTCGAACAGCACGGCGACGAACCCGCCGGTGGACGCGCCCAGGTCGAGAGCGTCGGCTCCGCGCACGGCCGCGGCCAGCTTGAAGTGCGCGAACGCGGCTTCCAGTTTGCGTCCGCCGCGCGTGTGGTCACCTGTCATGGGCCAACCAATCTACGTGCTTTCACGCCTGAAACCACTTTTCCGGCGCGAGGCCCGGTGTCCGCGTCGGCTGACGAGGCCTCGCTTGCGGCGGCCTGATCTACGCGGCCCTACGGCGCGGTCTGGATGGTCTCGTTGGGCAACAGGGCAGCGATCATCGCGGCGCCCGCTGTCTGCTGATCAGCGGTGAGGGTCAGGGGATTGGCATCGGTCAGCGAAAGCCCGGTCAGCTTGCCGGCGCCGGCGCTGTAAACAGGTCAAACCCGAGGTATGCTTGCGCTGATGCCCGAGGGTGACGAGCGCCCCAGCCAGCCCAGCCAGCTCCGCGATGCGGAGATCGCGCCGGAGCGCAGGCCCTTGGCCGAGGTCCTCGAGCGCCTGCCCAGCCAGCCCGGCGTCTATCTAATGAAGGATCGTCGCGGCAAGATGCTGTACATCGGCAAGGCCGCCAATCTGCGCAACCGCGTGCGCCAGTACTTCCAGCCTGCCTCGGGCGACACGCGAGACTTCGTGCCTTTGCTGGAGAGCGTGGTGGCAGACATCGAGACGATGGTGACCAGCAACGAGAAAGAGGCGTTGCTGCTCGAGAACACTCTCATCAAGCGCCACCAACCTCGCTTCAACGTCAAGCTGACCGACGACAAGAACTTCCTGTCGCTGCGCCTGGATCCGCGGGTCGANNTTCCGGCTGCGCACCTGCACCAATCACGTCTTGCACCACCGCAGCCGTCCCTGCCTGCAGTGCCAGATCAACCGTTGTCTCGGCCCTTGTTGTGTGCCGGTTTCCCAGGACGACTACGCCGAGCAAGTGCGCGACGTGCGCTTGTTTCTCGAGGGCAAGAACGACGAGCTGCTGGCCGGGCTGCGCGCGCGCATGCAGGAGGCTGGCCGACAAACCCAGTTCGAGCGCGCGAGCATCGTGCGCGACCAGATCCAGGCGCTGGATACTGTCCTGCAGTCACAGCGGGTGGTGTCGGCCGATCCGCTGGACCAGGACGTGATCGGCTTTTACCGTGAAGGCATGGCGCTTGAGGTGGTGGTCCTGTCCGTGCGGCAAGGCAAGATGATCGGGAGTCGCGCCTTTTCCTTTGCCCGCCAGGAGTTCCCCGACGCTGAGATCCTGTCGAGCTTTCTCGGGTTGCACTACGACCTGGTGCCCATGCCGCCCGACGAGGTTCTCTTGCCTTTCGCCATCGCCGACCCTGATCTCAAGGCCGAATGGCTGAGCGAGAAGCGCGGCAAGCGGGTTCAGATCCTAGTGCCGGTTCGCGGGCCGAGACATGATCTGGTCGAGCTGGCGCACAAGAACGCGGCCGCCAGCTTCACTAGTCGGCGCAACGTGCGCGATGACGCCGAGGCCACCTTGGGCCGGCTACAGCGGAGATTGGGGCTGGCAAGACTTCCGCGCGTGATCGAGTGCTACGACATCTCGCACATTCAGGGCGCCGAGACGGTTGCCTCGCTGGTCGTGTTTGTGGATGCCCAGCCGGATAAATCGCGTTACCGCACCTACAAGATCCGGCAGGCCGAGAGCCCGGACGATTTTGCCTGCATGTACGAGGTGCTGTCGCGCCGATTCCGCCGCGCGCGCGAGAGCGCGGAGTCGGAGGCCAGTCTGGACACTTGGCGACTTCCCGATCTGCTGGTGGTGGACGGGGGCAAGGGACAACTGGGTGTCGCACTGGCAGCGGCGCGCGACACGGGCATCGATGTGCGGCCCGGCGCTGGTCTGCCCATCATTGCGCTGGCCAAAGAGCGCGACACGAGCGCGCCGGTTCCGCCGCGCACAGATGCGTCCGACGAAAAACCCGCCGCGGGCAAGCCGGTCGAGCAATGTCCTGACCGCGTGTTCTTGCCGCAAGCCAAGGACGCGATCCCTATTCGGGCCAACAGCGCGGAGATGTTTGTCCTGCAGCGCCTGCGCGACGAGGCTCATCGTTTCGCCGTGACTTTTCACCGCAGGCAGCGCAAGAAACGCACCCTGCATTCCGAGCTGTCCCGGGTTCCTGGCATCGGACCCGCGCGCCAGCGCGATCTGCTGCGCCACTTCGGCAGTCTGAAGAAGGTCCAGCAAGCCTCGCTAGCGGATCTGCTGGCAGTGCCCGGCCTCACCCGCAAGGCTGCTAGCGCGGTCTACGACTACTTCGCCGCCCACGCGTAGGGGGACCTGTGTTCGCCCACTATCTCGGCGTTCACACCAAGAACTAGTTAGCCGAATCCTTCGAGGTAGGTTGTCGTGGAGGACGGCGTCAGGGCGATCTGGGCGGAGAGCGGCTGCAGAGCCGGGGGAACTTGTCCGATGCGTGGAGCTACGATTTCCAGTCGGCGATGGTCCGACGAAGCGAGCCAATCCTGAAGGATGTCGTTGACCTCGGCATCGTCCATGCTGCAGCCGATGGCGACCAACTGGTCCACTTGGCCCAGGCTGGCGCGGAAGTACTCCAAGAAGCGTCGTTGCATGAGTTGCGGATAGGGATCGGTGAGGCGGGCGGCACTCGCCAGCAGGGTGCGGCGAAGAACCTGACGCTCACCGTTCTGGTCGATGAATGGGATCTGGTTGGTCACGGACAGGGGGTCTGGGCAAAGGCCGGGATCCAGAAGTCCTTCATTGGCGATCTGCAGGGCATCGATGATGGAGTCGAAATTCTGTGCTGCGGGCTTCAGCTTGAGCAGGTCTTGGCTGTCTCCGAAGGCGAAGACGTCAAGCGCGCCGTGAATCTTCAGCAGGTTGATGCCCGGGGTACCCGCCGGAAAGAAGGGCAGGGCGGCGTTGGCCAGCTCAGCCTCGCCCAGCAGATTCGCTTGCAGCTCAGCGACGATGGTACCCGGGCCTCTGCGACAGGGTATGGTGATGGTGCGCGACGAGAACCCGCAATTGACCGGAATGCCGAAGTGGGCAGCCAGGCATTCCACCAGGACATCGTGATTCACGGAAAAGATCCAGAGCGGCGCGTTTTCCCTGACCAGGGGCACGATGCCTGCGAAGTAGGGAAGTCCGTCCTGAAAGACGTTCCGGTGCGCCACTTGACGGCGGTAGAGCGCGAGCGACACGACCTGGGCGAGCCAGGCGTACAGGCTGTAATAGCTCGGGCCACGCGCGTCGCCTGCGCCTGCGATGTATTGGGCTTCCCATTGGCGTAGCAGCGACTCGTAGTCAAAGTCAGAGGATTCCAACACCCTCACCAGGTCTTCGATGACCTGGTCGGGATGACCGAAGCCTCGGGCGCGCCAGGCAGAATTGATCTTGCTCAGCGAGGTCGGGGTCAGCCAAGCGACGATCTCAGCGTTCAGCTCGCTGCGCAGGGGCATCCCCAGCTCGCGTGATGCGCCAGCGCCAAGAAGAAGTGCGGTCAACACTGGTCAGCGTCTCCAGGTATTTGCGATCGAACGCCGTCTCGTGCCTGCCGCCAGGATATGCCAACCCGGTTCGCGGTGCTCAGGTTTTTGCAGGTGGACTCAAGCGGCCAGCGCGCGCCAGGAGGAACCCGACCAGACCGCCGCCAAAGTGCGCGTACATGTCGATGCCAGGCAGAAACGAGAGGGCCACGTTGATGACCAAAACCAGCAGCAGCCGCTGGCGCAAGCCGCGTGCGATCAGCCGGGGCAGCACCCGCTGCCGGCCGAGCACGAGGGCAAGCGTGGCACCCATCAGGCCCCAGATCGCGCCCGAAGCCCCCACGCTGTACGACGGCGGCCCGCCCATGGCCACGCGCAGGGCGCCTGCCAGCGCGGTGGCAATTCCGCCGCCGATGGCCGATGCGCAGTAGATCAGCAGGTAGCGCCGCCATCCCAGCAACGCTTCGAGAAAACCGCCCAGGCTGTACAGCGCGAGCATGTTGACCAGCAGGTGGGTGGTGTTGGCGTGCAAGAAGGCATAGGTGAAGACGCGCCAGAGTTCTCCCTGCCAGACCTCGCGCGAGCCGTCACTGAGCCAAGTCTTGATGGCTTGGCCTTGCGAGCCCGAGCCGTCCAACAAGGCGAAGGTGAGAAAGCAGACCGCCACCAAGGCAAAGGTGGCGCGAGGAAAACGCTTGGCCACGGCCTGGGCAAAGCTGGCCGCCTCGGCGCGCTCACGCCGGCTGCGAGCGATGAGATCAGGGACCTCATCCGGGGTCAGAGCCTGGGCTTGACCGAGCCGCTCGGCAGCCGACTCCAGGGCTGCCAGCCGCCGTCCCGCCACACGCAGCAGCCGCCCGTCGTCGGTGAGTTGGTACACACCAAGGTGGTTTTGGTTCGGCGCTGCGCGGTCTGCCTCTGCCAATATCGCCTGCGCCTCAGCGCCTCCGCCCACTGCGACCAGGAAGAGCAAACCGGCCTGATGCGCCTGCAAAATGCGGTCCACGGCGGCGCGAAAATCTGCGGGACTGGAGCCGGCATGCTCAAGCACAACCAAGCCTTTACCTTCGTCAGGCCACTCAAGCACGGCCAAGCGATCCTGGACTGCCACCAAGTGGGCTCGATCAGCGGCGCGCCCGGCGCCCGGCTTGGCAAGCACGGCGAGCAGACGGTCACGCAGGTTCGCAGGGGTGACTGGCAGGTTTGGGTCCAAAGTGGTGCAAGTGTAGTACCGCCTCGCGAGAATGCCCCGTTCATCGCCCAGGTTCGCCCGTTGCTTGAGTCCGCTCGCCCCAAGCGTGCGCGCGCGGGCGTCGCTCACTACCGGGAAGCCCGAGACAAAGCGAACTGGCTCCGGTGGGGGCTCGTCAGAGAACAGATGCTACGAGTTGGGCGACGAGGCGCCCGGCTGGCGAGGCGCGAGGAGGAGGAATACTCGACGTATTGCGACGACGAGCAACGACGCCAGCCGGGATGGATCGCCGTCCAAATCGTTGCAGATATCCTCTGACGAGCCCTTAGTCCGGACGAGTACCGGCCGGGCTGCCTTCGACGAGCAAAGCGCTGATCCGGTGGGCGAGCTCGTCCACGTCAAACGGCTTNNATATTCTCTGACGAGCCCTAAGCTACCGCCGGCGCCGCCGGCAGACCAAGCCGGCGAGGACGAGGCCGAACAGGGTCAGAAGAAAGTGGTTGCGGGACTTGGACGTGGTTTTCGTCACGGAGCAAAGGGAATCGGAAGTAGACGGGACGTACTCGGTCGCGCGGTAGTCGCTCGGGCTGGCCAGCGTCAGGCCCACATCCTCCGTCGATCCCGAGGAGAAGGTCAGGGTCAACCGGGTCAGGCGATCACCGGCCTCGGCCAGGCCCGCCAACGAGGAAACGTCGCTGGCCCGAATGGCGCCCGAGTAGCCTAGCACTTGGTTGCTGTTGGCCGTGTCTGAGAAGACCAGTTGCGCATCGCCGTGCGTGACCCCAAAGATTCGCCAAGCGAACCGATACGAGGTGGAACTCCCCATGGTGGCGCCCGCGGTCGCCATGCGCGAAGGGACAACCGGCGTCGCGGTGGCAAAGGAAAAGGCGACCGGGCCCAAGGCGGTGCACAGTGTTCCGCCGTCGGGCGCGACCCCTTGGCTGATCCTGAATGCCAGGAAGTACCAGCCTTTCTGCACGTAGTACGAGAACACGCTGGAAGCCGTGGTGGAATAGGGATAGCCATTGGCGGTCAGCCAATCCGTGAACGAGGACTCGGTATCGGCCTTGAGCTGGACCCAATCGAGAAATCCGACGTTTCCGCTGGCGACAACGCTGGCGCCGTTGTTGGCAGCGCTGCCACCTACCGCCGCGCTCGAAGAGCCGCACCCGAAGCCGCTGGAAGAGCTCTCCTCGACTTTGGTGGGCTCCGATAGGGCAATGGCCGTGGTGAAGGCCTGCTGATCTGACAATGCCGGGTTCTGCGTCAGCATGGATGGGACGGGCAGGATCAAACCGAAATTGCTGGCCGTGCCACAGAAGGTGGGCTGGAACACGTAGGTCTCCACGCCGTCCTTGTAGACCACGATGATGTCCTGTTGCGGACTGACTGCGATGCCTGTGCCGAAACCACCGCCGCAGGGAAAGGCTGAGCGGGCGGCAAGTAGACCCGCGAATCCAGCAACCAGCGCGAGATAGCTTTTCATGGCCGGACCTCCCCATAGACGCAGCGGAAGCCAACGTTGGGCGCCCACAGGTCGGGCAATTCGGCCTTGCGACAGGTGGTGCGCAGCGAGTTTTCCCCGCTCACCCAGCAACCGCCGCGCATGACCTTCAAAGTGCCGCTGGCGGGGCCCACCGGATCCCGGCCAGGGCTGTGGGCGTAGTAGCTCGCTTCGTACCAGTCCGCGGTCCATTCCCAGACGTTGCCGGCCATGTCGAACGCGCCATACGGGCTTTGCCCTGCCACGCGGCGGCCCACGCGATCCGTGTCGCCCACACAACCGGCGAAATTGGCCTTCGCGCAGTCAGGCGGGCTGTCGCCCCACGGGTAGGTGCGCGGGGCATCGCTTCCGGCCGCGGCGCGCTCCCACTCCGCCTCGCTGGGCAGACGGCCACCGGCAAAGGCGCAGAACTGGACCGCCTGTTTCCAGGAGACATGAATCACGGGATAGTCCGCGAAGCGAGGGTCGTCGAAGTAGTGCCCACGCGCGTTCGAGCTGGCCAGCGAGGGCGGAGCGCAGGTGCCCGCGCTCACACATGCCTGGTAGCGAGCGTTGGTGACCTCGTAACGATCCATGACGAACGCTGAGCCTGCCACGCGGTGAACCGGCTTCTCATCGGCCGCACCGGTTTCGCTTCCCATCAGGAAGGATCCCGCCGGCACGTGCACGGGGCTTGGATCGAGAGCCGGGGCTGGGCAGTCGGCGACATCGTCGACCAAACCGTTGCAGTCGTCATCCTTGAAATTGCAGGTCTCGACCGCGCCAGGGTGGATGGCCGGATCGCGATCGTTGCAGTCGGGCCCGGCGGCGCAGCCGATGCCATACCCGTCGCCATCTTGATCGGTGCAAACCGATTCGCCCCTGCCTGCCAGGGAATTCGCCTTGCTGCCCGAACGCGCGAGCAGCGCGAAGCCGGCGACACCCAGCAAGACCAGCACAACGGACTTGTTTTTCATGGTCCACTACCTCTCTGAAGGGATTTTGCCAGGGAAAGCGTGTGAGTGAAACGAAGACTCGCCATTTCCTGCAGCAACACGCGTGCCATACCGAAACCTCACGGAATCACTCGCCTTGTCTGCCCACCACACGACATGGGCACGACGCCGCTGTCATGGTCAACGAGACACTAGCGATAGATGGCCGAGCCTCCCCTGGCGCTAGGAGGAACAAGCCCACCTTCCCTTGTGCTCTGAATATGTCATTGGCACCGCCCTCGCATTCATAGGCAGTGATGACGCATTTCCAGTCTTCTTGTCGCACGTTCTGTACTAGCCCGTCAGTCTCTCTAGCCTGTCGACTATTTCCGCTGCCGCCTTTGGGCGCGCCAGGCTGTGCATTGCCGCGGCCATCGCTTGGCGGCGGCCAGAATCGGCGAGCAGATCGCCTAACAATTGCGCCAGCTCCGTGCCAGTGGAAGCGCGTTGATTGAGCACGATGGCTGCGCCCGCTGCGGCAAAGCGGGCGGCGTTCTTGCTTTGGTGGTCGTCGGCTGCAGTGGGCAGAGGAATCAGAATGGCGGGCCGGCCGGCAATGGCCAGCTCGGCCAGGGTCAGGGCACCGGCACGCGCAATGACCAGGCTGGCTCGACGATATTCGGTCGCCATGTCGTCAATGAAGGGTCGCACCTCGACTCGGTCGGCAGCACCCATGGCTCGATAGCGTTCGCTGCAACGGTCTTTGTCGCTGGGCCCGGTCTGGTGGACCAGAACGGGCAACGATCCGCTTTTTGCCAGCACCTCGACGGCAGCTAGCACCAAATCATTGACCGCGCGAGCGCCCTGGCTGCCACCCACCACCAGAATGCGTGGCGATGCGCTCTGCTCACCGGCGTCAGCCACGGCGGTCAGGGTTGCCACCAGCTTGCTGCGCACGGGATTGCCGATGGTCTCGGTCTTGCGCCCCGGAAAGAATCGTCGGGCTTCGTCAAAGGCGATCATCACAACCCGAACCAGCCGCGCAAGAATCCGATTGGTGATGCCGGGGACGCTGTTTTGTTCCTGGATCGCTGTCGGGTATCGCCAGAGCGCCGCCACCAGTACCATGGGTCCCGAAGCATAGCCGCCCACGCCCAAAACGACGTCAGGACGAAAGCGCCGCAGAATAGCCAACGAGCGAAAGAACGCCTTGGGCAAACGAAACAGGCCGCGCAAGGTCGCGACCATTCCCATTCGCTTGAGGCCACTCACTTCCAGCAGTTCCAGCGCATACCCGGCGGCAGGTACGGTGCGCGCTTCCAATCCGCGCGAGGTTCCCACGAACAAGACTTGGCCGCCGCGCCGGACGACCTCTTCCGCAACCGCGATACCGGGAAAGAGGTGCCCACCGGTCCCGCCGCCAGCAATCAGCAGGCGCATTTCACGACTTGGCCTCGACCACCACCTGCACGTTCGCGCCGTCGCTGCGGCGGTTCTTGCACACGCGCCCGCGGCTCCAGCGCAATGACTGCCAGAACGACATGGGCACGGGCTCGGGGTTGCGCGCTGAAATGTTGGCCAGCACGCCCGCCATGAACAGACTCATGACCAAGGCCGTGCCGCCATAGCTGACAAAGGGCAGCGGCAATCCCTTGGTGGGCAGAAGGCCCAACACCACGCACATGTTGACCAGGGCCTGCAGTCCGAAAAGCAGGGTCACACCAAATGCCAGATAGCAACCAAGGGCGTCGCGTGCTCGCGCGGCCGCGCGCAGGCCGCGCCACACCAGTACGGTGAACCCCAGCAAGACCGCCAGCACGCCGAGCAGGCCCAACTCCTCGCCAATAATGGCCAGAATGAAGTCGGTGTGGGCTTCGGGCAGGAAGAAGAGTTTCTGGTGGCCTTGGCCCAGCCCCTGGCCAAACACGCCTCCCGAGCCAACGCTGATCAGCGATTCGTACAGTTGGTAGCCCGAGTTGCGGCGAAACTGCCAGGGATAGAGAAAAGCCAGAAAGCGCCGCATGCGCCAGGGCTCGCCGGCAATGAACACTTTCCAGCCGATGGGCGCAGCCACCAGCACCGAAAGCAGAATGTAGCTGGTGCGCGTGCCGGCAACGAACAGCAGGCCGAGAGCGGTGACCCCCATGATGACCGCGGTGCCGAGGTCAGGCTGCTTGAGCAGCAGCACCAGGAAGATTCCTGTGATCACCAGGGGCGGCAAGAACCCCATGCGGAAGTCCTTGACCTTCTCCGCCTTGCGCGCGAGCAGCACGGCCAGGTAGAGCGCCAGGGCAAACTTGGCCAATTCCGAAGGTTGGAACGACAGGGCGCCCCAGCGAAACCAGCGCACAGCCCCGTTGATCGCCGGTCCCACCTTCAACACCGCGGCCAGCATGGCCATCGACAAGAACAGCAGGGGATAGGCCAGGCGGCGGTAGAGCGAATAGTCGAACCGCATGCCGATAGCGAAGGCAAGCAGGCCGGCTGCACCGTAGACCGCTTCGCGCTTGAGGAAGTAGGTCCAGTCGCCATAGGTCTTGGCCGCGAAGGCCGCGCCTGCGGAAAACACCATCACCACCCCAAACCCGGTCAAGCCAAGTATCATCGCGACCAGCAAACGATCCGGTCCTTGCGGCAGAGGCCCACCGCGCGCAGGAGTCGTTCGCTTGGGCTCGGCCCATCTGGTCATGCGTTCACGCAGACTCATGCGGATCCCTCCGGCAGCACACCACGCTTTTGGGCGATGAGACTATTGACCGCGGCCCGGAATACCTCGGCGCGATGTTCGTAGTTGCGAAACATGTCGAAGCTTGAGCAGGCCGGTGAGAGCAGCACGGCATCTCCGCTGCGGGCCATGGTCGCCGCCTGCGCCACGGCTTCTTCCATGCTGCCCGCGATCTCCACCGGTAACACCGGCGCCAGGGCTTCGCGCAGCTTGGGCGCGGCCTCGCCGATCAGCACCGCGCCGCGACCGGATTGCTTCATGACTTGGGCCAGCGGCTCATACGAGCCGCCCTTGTCGCGGCCGCCAGCAATCAGGACCACCGGGTGTGGGAAGCGATCGAGCGCCGCCACCACCGCGCCCACGTTGGTGCCCTTGGAATCGTCGTAGAACAGAACCCCGTCCAGTTCGCCCACCAGCTCCATTCGATGCGCCAGGGGTCGGAAGGCCAGCAGGGCATGCCGAGCCTCGGCGGGCAGGGCCCCGGCCAGGCGCCCTGCCACCAGCGCGGCCAAGGCGTTTTCTAGGTTGTGCCGGCCGACCAAGCCCAAAAGGTGGGCGGGATAGTATTCGATGGGTCCTCCAGCGAGACGCACACACAAAGCATCGCTTTCGATCCAGCCCCCGGCGATCAGCGCGCGCCGGGTCGAGATCAACACGCACTGGCTGCGAATCCCCTTGGCTGCCGCTTCGACCAAGGGATCATCGATGTTGATGACCGCGAAGTCCGCCGGGGTTTGCGCGGCAAAGATGCGCGCCTTGGTTGCCGCGTAGGCCTCTAGGGTGCCGTGGCGATCCAGGTGGTCAGGCGAAATGTTGAGCAGGACCGCCACCTGGGGGCGGAATGACTCGACGGTTTCGAGCTGAAAACTCGATACCTCGAGCACGCACACACCGCCCGAATCGCCGGCGGGCGTGCCCACCGCCTCAGCCAAAGGCACGCCCAGATTGCCGCCCACGAAGGTGGGCCGGCCGTTGGCCGAGAGAATGGCGCCACACAAGGTCGTGGTGGTCGACTTGCCATTGGTTCCCGTGATGGCGACGATGGGCGCGTCCACGAACCATGATGCCAGCTCCAGCTCGCCAGTGACTGTGATGCCTCGCTTGCGCGCGGCTTCCACTTCAGGCAAGGACGGCACCCCGGGCGACAATACGACGATGTCGGCGCCCAAAAAGGTTTCCGCGCGATGCCCGCCCACTTCCTGCTTGGCGGCGGCCGGCAACTGCGCCAGGGCTGTGGCTAGTGACTCGGCCGGCTGCGAGTCGGTGACGGTGACCTGGGCGCCACGGGCGGCGCACAGTCGGGCTGCCGCAATACCCGAGCGTCCCAGTCCCACGATGAGGACTTTCTTGCCAAACAGGGCGCGCTGGTAGAGCTGCATCAACGAACCTTCAAGGTGAGAAGCAGTCCCAGTACAGCGCAGGAGAAGGAAACGATCCAGAAACGCACTACGATGCGCGACTCGGGCCAGCCCATCTTCTCAAAATGGTGGTGAATGGGCGCCATCAGGAAGACCCGCTTGCCCGTGGCCTTGAAGTAGCCGACCTGGATGACGTCGGAGAACAGTTCCACCACGAAGACCCCGGCGATGATGGGCAGTGACAGTTCGGTCTTGGTCGCCAGCGCCACAAAGCCGAGAGCCCCGCCCAGCGCCAAAGCGCCCACATCGCCCATGAAGACCTGCGCCGGGTGCGTGTTGTACCAGAGAAAGCCAATGCTGGCGCCGACGATGGCCCCGCAGAAGATGGTGAGCTCGCCCGCACCGCGCACATGCGCCATGCCCAGATAGTGGGCGATGTTGAACCCCGCCAGGGTCTGGCCCGCGGCATAGCTCAACAACATGAAGGTGAAAGCGCAGGCGATCACCGGGCCGATGGCTAGCCCGTCGAGCCCGTCGGTCAAGTTCACCGCGTTGGAGGTGCCCATCACCACCAAGACCAGGCCGAAAAGGGCATAGACAATCGCGGGAATCTCCAGGGGATGGCGCTGGAAGTTGAGCAGCGGAATCGCCAGCCGCTGTCGCACCGACGGATCCAGGGCNNTCGCCAAAGAACAACCAGCCCACCGCCACGGCTCCCACTACGAACTGGACCAACAGCTTGAGCTTGCCAGGCACCCCGCGTTTGTTCTTTCGCGTGATCTTCAGGTAGTCGTCGACGAAGCCCAGCGCACCGTAGCCCACGGTGACGAACAGCGCCGGCCATACCAGAGGGCTGGTTAGATCGCACCACAGGACTGTCCCAGTGACCAGCGCCATTATGATCAGGGCACCGCCCATGGTGGGGGTACCCTGCTTGGCCGCGTGGGTGGTGGGGCCGTCGTCGCGGATGATCTCGCCCAGCTGTCGCGCGCGCGCGCGGCGAATGAACCAGGGCGCGAGCGCAAAAGTGATGAGCAGCGAGGTCATGGTCGCCAACATGGTCCGCGTCGAGACATAGCGGAAGACGTTGAAGAAGCCGACACTGCCGCGCAATTGCGCGAAGAGATGAAACAACATGAGCTACAACTTCCTTTGCAAGGCCTCTACCGCGCGTTCGAGATGCATGCCACGCGAAGCTTTCACCAAGATCCAGTCGCCCGACATGGACCAATTCGACACGACTTGCGCGGCAGCCTCGGGATCGTCTAGGGCGATCGCGCGGCTGGCCAGCAGGCCTGCCGCGATGGCGCCTTTCGCAATCTCTGCGCCGAGCGCTCCCACGGCCGCCAGGCCGGCCACGCCGAGTTTGACCGCCTGCTCGCCGATGGCCCGATGCAGAGCCGCGCTTGACTCGCCCAACTCCAGCATGTCGCCCAGGATGGCAAAGGCTCGGCCGAATCGGCCTGCCGCTCCCACCAGCGTGCACAAAGCGGCAGACATGGACGTCGGATTGGCGTTGTAGCAATCGTCCAGCACGGTACGTCCGCCCAGCGAAAGCACATGCGATCGGTGCGGCGGAACGGTCGCACCCTGCAGAGCCGCGGCCGCGGGCAAGAGCGGGACTGCGAGCGCCTGTACCACTGCCAGTGCCGCCGCAGCGTTGCGCGCGTTGTGCTCGCCCGCCAGGGGCAGGCGCACCACGATCGGCTCAAAGCCGACCGACAGCCGCACCAGCGAGCCGGATGCGCCGGCAGGGATGAACTCCATGATTCTCACCAAGGCGCGCGTGTGCGCGGATGGGGCGCCCGCGAACCCGAAGCGCCGCTTGCGCGCCTCGGGCAAGCTGGCCACCTCGGGTTCCAGGCGAGGTTCGTCAAGCGGCAACACGGCAATTCCGCCAGGGGCAAGACCGGCAAAGATCTCGCCCTTGGCGCGCGCCACTGCATCGAGCGAGCCCAACCGCCCCAGGTGCGCGGCAGCTACGTTGGTCACCAGCGCGACATGTGGCTGAGCGATGCGAGCCAGTAGGGCGATTTCGCCCGGCGCGCGCATGGCCATCTCCAGCACCCAGAAATCTTCCTTG
Organism: Myxococcales bacterium; assembly: GCA_003157315.1. Next base: position 14,573 of record PMJE01000576.1, read on the forward strand.
CCCGTTGCCTCCAGCACGGTGAGCGGCAGTCCCACGTCGGTGTTCAAGTTACCCTGGGTGCGCAGCACCTGGCCGGCAGGCGCAAGCGCCGCTGCGATGAGCTCTTTGGTCGTGGTCTTCCCGTTGGAGCCGGTGACGCCCACCACGCGGCCGCCATACTGCTTGCGCACCGCTGCCGCCAAGTCTCCCAGTGCCTTGCGCGGGTCAGCCACGGCAATGACTGGGATTCCGCGGCAACCGGTCGGCCGGCCACGCCCCGCAGCCACCACCAATCCGGCCGCCCCGGCCCGGGTCGCGGCAGCGCAGAAGTCGAAGCCGTCGACTCGCTCGCCAGCAAGGGCAAAGAACAGACGACCGGGTTTGACTTCACGGCTGTCGCTGGCGGCACCGACGAATTGGGCCGTCGCCAGCGCGGCCGGCGCGCCCACCACCGTTCCGCCCATGGCTTTGCGGGCAAACGCCAGGGACCGCTTTGCCGGTCTGCTCACGCGGCACCTCCGGGAGTCACGCGGCCGGCGCGCGCGGCGAAAGCAGCCGCGGCAACCTCGCGATCATCGAAGTGAATTTTTTGCGTGCCCAGAATTTGGTAGTCCTCGTGGCCCTTACCTGCAATCAGTAGCATGTCGCCCGGCCGCGCGAGGGCCACAGCCAGCTCGATGGCCGTCCGGCGGTCGGCCTCCACATGGTACCCAGACAGACCCTGGCGCAGTTCGGAGGCGGTCCGGCGAACGATGCCGGTCTTCTCCACCCCCGGGACGATCATGTCGAGGATGGCGCACGGGTCTTCACTGCGCGGGTTGTCCGAGGTCACCACCACCACATCCGCGCGCTCGGCCGCAGCTTGGCCCATACGGGGCCGCTTGCCCTGGTCACGATCGCCCCCACACCCGAACACGACCAGAACCCGGCCCGTGCCGAGCGGCCGTAACACATCGAGCGCCCGTTCCAGCGCGTCCGGCGTGTGCGCATAGTCGACCAGGCACAGGACTCCCGTTGCATTAGCCACCCGCTGCAGGCGGCCGGGAACCCCTTGTACCCGGGCCAGACCAGCGACGATGGCATTGCGGTCGATGCCATGGGCAAGCGCCATGCCGGCGGCCAGCAATAGGTTGGACAGATTGAAATCGCCCACCAGGCGTGACGTGATCTCAAGCGGCCCCGCGGGCGTGGCAAGTTTCACGCGGGTCCCGTCGATTCCCAGCTGGCGGTCGAGCACGGCCACGTCAGCCCCCCGCGGCTGTCGCGTCAGGGTGAGCACCGGGCCGCGCACTTCGCGGCGCATGGCAAGGCCAGCCTGGTCGTCGGCGAAGAGCACGGCGACGCCGCTTTCGGGCGAGAGCAAATCGCGGAAGAGAATCGCCTTGGCCGCCCGGTAGCGCTCCATGGTGCCGTGGTAGTCGAGATGGTCCTGGGTGATGTTGGACAGGCCCGCCACGCGGAAGCGGCAGCCGTGCAGGCGTCCCTGATCAAGCGCGGCCGACGACGCCTCCAGCACCACGTCCGAGCAGCCCTCGCTTTTCATCTGAGAGAAGAGCGAATGCAGTTGTAGCGCCCCTGGTGTGGTGAGCGCCGCCTCCTGCGTCTTGCCAGCAAAGCGGTAGCCCACCGTCCCGATAACGCCGGGTCGGCGGCCGGCGGCGGTGAAGATCCCCTCCAGCAAGTAGGTGGTGGTAGTCTTGCCGTTGGTGCCGGTCACCGCGCTGAGGGTCAGAGCTTGCGCCGCCTGGTATTGATTGGCGGCCACCACGCCGAGTGCCAGGCGGGCATTCCCCACAACCACCAGGGCGCTTGTCCCGACCGGCTCGGTTCCGCTCTCTTCAGTGAGAATGGCCGCTGCTCCCTTGGCTTTGGCGTCGTCAATGAAGCGCCGACCATCGACCTTGCTGCCCGGGATCGCGACAAAGAGATCTCCCGGTTGTACCAGGCGCGAATCGTCGCGCACCTCGCGGATCAAAACTTCGCTGTCGCCACCGGCGATGCGCGCGTTGGGCACTCCTTGCAACAGTTGAGAAAGCCGCAGCAAGGCTCATCCTCCGTTGCTGAACGAGACCCGACAGGGCATGCCACGCGCCCCGGGACCGGGCGCCGGAGTCTGCGTCGCGGCGATTCCACTGCCCTCGGGCACCAGCTCGATTCCCGCGCGCCGGGCGGCTCGCACGGCTTGGCCCAAAGTCATGCCGAAGAAATTCGGAATGGCGGCGTCCAGCTTGCACGCGTCCGTCGGTTGTCCGTCCGTGGTGGGTCCGTCCTGGTCCTCGCTGGCTGCGACCTCGGGGCCATCCTCGTCCTGCGCCTCGCCCACCGACGCCACGGGTTCGTCGACACCCAGACCCTCCACCTCATTGCTGTCGGCTTCGTCCCGCCGAGCGGTCCCGATCTTTGCGTCGCTCTTTCTGGCTGGCCGAGCAGCGCTCGCGAGCACTGCGCTTGACGGCGGCACGCCCAAATAGCGCAGGGTTGCCTCGGCAATCTCTTTGAACGCCGGTGCGGCGACCACGCCGCCGTAGTGAACACCATGCGGCTCATCGACCATGACCGCGATGACCACGCGCGGGTTGTCAGCGGGCACGATTCCCACGAAGGCGGCCAGGTACTTGCTGGGATCATAGCGGCCATTGCTCACCTTTTGAGCCGTGCCGGTCTTGCCCGCGACAGGATAGCCGGGGATCGCCGCCAGCTTGGCGGTTCCGTCCTCGGTCACGCCCTGCATGATGCTCAGCATGGTGCGCGCCGTGCTTTCCGACAGCACGCGTGCTGGTGGGCGGGCTTCTGCGGGCTGTGGCACGGGCTCACTGCGGCCGTCGGGGCTGACCAGGCGAGTTGCCAGCCTGGGCGGGTGATACATTCCGCCCGAAGCGATGGCCGCGTAGGCGGTCGCCATCTGCAGCGGCGTGACGGTCAGGCCCTGGCCAAAGGCTTGCGTGGCCAGCTCAATCTCACCCCAGCGCGCAACCGGCCGCACCGTCCCTCGTCGCTCGCCGGGCAGGCCCACCCCGGTGGGCCGACCAAACCCCAGCCGGTCGATCATGCGCGCCAGGGTTTCCTTGCCGATGCGGCGGGCAATCTTCACCGTGCCGATGTTGCTGGAATACTTGAACACCTCGGCCGCGGTCAGCACTCCCTTGGGGTGGTCGTCGCGGATGTGGTACTTGCCCACCTGCATCTGCCCCAACTGGCAGTCGAAGCGGTCTTCCGGCTTCAATTTCCCCGCGTCGAAGGCAGCAGAGAAGGTCACCGTCTTCATGATCGACCCGGGCTCGTAGGCATCCGCGATGGCCCGGTTGCGCGCCCCCCGCTCCGCCGCGTCCGAGGGACTATTGGGGTTGTAGCCAGGCACGCTGGCCATGGCCAGGATGTCGCCGGTGTGCGGATCGATCATGACCGAGGTGGCCGCCTTGGCGTTGTGTTTCTTCACCGCCTCTGCAAGCGTGCGTTCGGTCACGTAGGTCAGGTACTTGTCCAGGGTCAGCACCAGATCCTTGCCCGCGCTGGCTGAGGCATCGACCGTGCCCTCCATAAGCAAGTCCCGGCCCAGCCGGTCACGCACTCCAGTGACTTCCATTCCGCTGCCGCGCAGGGCGTCGTCGTATGCCAACTCCACCCCCTCCAGGCCGTGGCCATCCAGGCCTGCGTGGCCGATCACGGTCGAGGCCAGCTCGCCATTGGGGTACACGCGGCGAGGCTCCCTACGCACGCTCACCCCTGGCAAGCCTAGGGCCAGTGCCGCTGCGCTCTCCTCGGGCGACACCCGCCGCTTGACCCAGGCGAAGTACTGCATCTTCTTGGCGGCGATCGTCTTGTCGAGTTCACTCGGGTCCAGGTGCACCGCCTTGGCCAGCCGGGAAACCGCGTCGGGCGCTAGCTGGCGCGGGTTGCAGAACACCGAATCCAGATCAGCCGTGGAAGCCAACTCGGCCCCGCGCCGGTCGAGAATGCGACCTCGGCGAGGCGCGATCTCGACGTCACGCAGGTAGTTGCTCTCGGCCCACTCCCGAAGCTGTGCGGCTTCGCGAACTTGGAGCTGGAAGGCGCGCCGGCCCACCAAGGAAGCGAACCCGAGCAGCGCCAGCCCGCACAGGAGAATGCGCACCCGTGTCCAACGAGTCGGCATGTCTCAGGGCTTTCCTTTCCCGGGCGGCGCGAGAGCGGGCCCTATCTGCCGTATGTTCTCCGGAGCGGCGGGCCGCATGAGCAGCTTGTCCCGGGCGATGGCGATTACCCGTCCTGGATCCTTCAACATTCCAATCTCGATCTCCAAGTGACGCCGCTGCTCAGAAAGCTCGCGGTGAACGCGTTCCGCGTCGCCGAGCGCCAGCGCGACTTCCAGACGTTTGGCGTGCACGGCCACGTGGCCGAGGGCACCAAGAGTCAGACCCAGGACCACGAAGGCGATCAGCGCAAGGCTCGCGCGCTGTCTGCGCCGACCAGAATCCAGCAGGGTCGGTGCCTTCTGGGGCTGGGCGCCGAGAGAAAGCGGCGATCTCATGAAGGCAGCCTTTCTGCCGCGCGCAGTTTCGCGGAACGGGCGCGCGGATTGCTTGCGACCTCACTCGCAGAGGCGGTTATCACGTGCTTGGTGAGGAGCTGGAAGCGTGGCGCACCGGGCGCGACCGCGCTGCCTGATGCCAGCGCCTTGAACCTGCGCTTGACCATGCGGTCTTCCAGCGAGTGGAAGGCGATGACCACCAAGCGGCCGCCCGGCCGCAGACAGCCAGGCGCGTCTTGCAGGAAGCGATCCAGCTCTCCCAGCTCGTCGTTGACGGCGATTCGCAGCGCCTGAAAGACGCGCGTTGCGGGATCCTTGCCTGACTCTCGATGAGGAACGGAACGGGCCACCAAGCCGGCAAGGGCTCCTGTGCTGGTCAGCTCGCCGCTTTCCAGCGCACGGGTCACCGCAAGTGCGATCCTGCGGGCGAAACGCTCTTCCCCCAGGTCATGCAGGACGCGCGCCAGTTCCTCCTCGTCCAGGCGTTGCAAGAGGTCGGCTGCGGTTTCCCCCTGCGACTGGTCCATGCGCATGTCCAGGGGGCCGGACTGGCGGAACGAAAAACCGCGCTCGGGCTGATCGAGCTGAACTGATGAAACGCCAAGATCCGCGATGCATCCATCGAGCGGAAGGGCAGCGGCTTGCTCCAGCACCGAGCGAATTTGCGAGAAGGGAGCGTGGACCAGGCGTACGCGTTCACCACAGAATGCCAAGTTATCCTTCGCCAACTTGAGGACCTCGGCATCCCGGTCGATGCCGATGACTCGACCGTGCGG